>CAISZN010000042.1 GCA_903889985.1 uncultured Hyphomicrobiales bacterium
CAGGACCTCATCGACGGGCTTGCTGAATTTGCGCCGCCGCCCCGCGGCCAGGATTCTGCCACGCGCCGGGTCGAGCCGCGCGAGCCGAAGATGACGGGCTTCGTCTTCAAGATCCAGGCGAACATGGATCCCAACCACCGCGACCGCATCGCGTTCCTGCGCGTCTGTTCAGGCCGGCTTAGCCGAGGCATGAAGGCCAAGCTTGTGCGCACGGGCAAGACCATGCCCGTCAACGCGCCACAGTTCTTTTTCGCCCAGGATCGCCAGATCGCCGACGAAGCTTTTGCCGGTGATGTTGTGGGCATCCCGAACCATGGCACGCTGCGCATCGGGGATACGCTGACCGAAGGCGAGGACATCATTTTCCGCGGCGTGCCAAGCTTCGCGCCTGAAATTCTGCGCCGTGTGAAGCTCGGCGATGCCATGAAAGCCAAGAAGCTGCGCGAGGCGCTGCAGCAGATGGCTGAAGAAGGCGTCGTCCAGATTTTCATCCCCAACGATGGATCGAGCGCCATGGTTGGCGTAGTCGGCGCGCTGCAGCTCGATGTCCTCGTGGAGCGCCTCAATGCGGAATATGGGCTGCCGGTAAGTTTCGAACAGAGCCGCTTCGAGGTCTGTCGCTGGGTGACCTGCGAGGATCCGCTTGAACTCGACAAGTTCCTGCGCGCTTTCCCGTCCTCCATGGCAGTGGATCTCGATGGCGCGCCGGTCTTCATGGCGCAGTCGGCGTTTACTCTTCGTTATGAACAGGAGCGCTGGCCTAAGATCGTCTTCTCGGATGTAAAGGACTACCAGCGCAAGGCGGCCTGAGGCGGGGGTTCATTAAGGACGTCGGCGGGTCGGGTAGCCCGAAGCGTAGGAATTCGGAATCTTTCAAGTTACAATCTGCCCCACGCCTCAATGGATGAATCTGCCATGCAAAAGATCATTCCCGTCGTTATGTGTGGGGGCTCTGGCACACGGATGTGGCCGGAGAGCCGTGAGTCCCTTCCGAAGCAATTCATTGCGCTGTTCGGCAAGCTCTCGACATTCCAGACGACGCTCCAGATGCTGAGCGACGAGACTGTTTTCGAGCGACCGATTGTCCTGACCAACATTGACTATCGGTTTCTGGTTGCAGAGCAGCTGGCCCAGATTGGCGTGATGGCCGAGATCGTGCTTGAGCCCGTGCGCCGTGACAGTGCTGCAGCCGTGGCCGTTGCTGCGGAACTTGCGCTCAAGCGCTCGCCTGACGCCATCGTTGCCGTGCTTGCTGCCGATCATGTGGTCAACAAGCCGGATGTTCTGGTCATGCTTTGCTCGACCGCAGGGAAGGCCGCCGCCGCAGGCGTGATCGTGACTCTTGGCATCACGCCCAGCCATCCAGCCACCGGCTATGGGTATATTCGGCCCGGTGTTGCCCTGGGCACGGAAGGTGTCAGCAAGGTTGAGGCCTTCGTCGAGAAGCCGGATGAGCCGACGGCTCGCCGCTACATCGCTGAGGGGTATCTCTGGAATTCCGGCAACTTCTTCTTCCGCGCCGATCATATGAAGGGTGAGGTCGCGCGCTTCGAGCCCGCGATCGCCGAGGCCGCCGTCAAGGCTGTGGCGGGCGCGAAGGCTGACTTGCAGTTCCTTCTGCTGGACGAGCCTGCTCTCTCTGCTGCCCCGCGCAAGTCCATCGATTATGCGGTGATGGAACATACGAAGGATGTCGCCGTCGTACCTGCAGACATTGGATGGTCGGATGTGGGTACATGGTCCTCCGTGCTCGAACTCTCCGAGCGCGACGACCAGGGCAATAGCGTTCGCGGACAGGGTCTGGTGCTGGGCGGCAGCAATGTGCTGGTGCGCTCCGAGGACCAGCTCACTGCCGTGGTGGGTGTCAGTAACGTGATTGTTGTGACCACCACCGATGCGGTGCTGGTCCTTGATGCACGCCAGGCCGACAAGGTGAAGACCCTCGTCGAGACGCTCAAGAAGCAGGGCCGCCGCGAGGTCATCGAGCACAAGCGCGTCTATCGCCCATGGGGTTACTATCAGGGGATCGACCAGGGCGGTCGGTATCAGGTCAAGCGCATCGTCGTGAAGCCACAGGGTCGCCTCTCCCTGCAGAAGCATTTCCACCGCGCTGAACATTGGGTCGTGGTGAAGGGCACTGCCGAGGTCACTGTGGATACGAGCATCCAGCTGGTCCATGAGAACGAGTCGATCTACCTGCCGATCGGTTCGGTGCATCGCCTCGTCAACCCGGGCAAGATCGACCTCGAACTCATCGAAGTTCAGGTCGGCAGCTATCTGGGTGAGGACGATATCGTCCGTATCGAAGACGTTTATAACCGGGGCTGATCGCCCCGGTTTTACTTGCCAGCATCAGATTGCAGCAAGCCGCTGTCGAAGGCGCTGGATCAGCGGATTTGTTCGGGCAAATGCGCGCAGGCGCTCCAGCGCCACCGGCGCAATCCCGCGCCAGCTTAACGCACGACTGAAATCGACGAGCGGAAGGGGCGTGACGCCAAGGCGTCGCTTGTAGTCATAGTCCCCGATGGTGAAATCGAAGCTGCGCAGACCCTGGGCATGCAGGTGTTGCATCGTGCGCTCGATAACAAGCCGTCCAGGCGAGCAGATCTTCCAGTGTCCGCCTGCAACGCCAAGGCGCACCATTGCATAGTGCTTGCCGGAGCGAATGCCGAGCAGGGCTGCAACCACTTCGCTGCCGTTGAGAAGAGCCGTGAGGACAACACTTCCATCCTTCAGGCCCGTCGCCACGAGCTGGTCGTAAAAGGCCACGTTGTGCGGCTCACCCAGCGCATAGTGCAGGCCGAGGTCGCGGATGCGCTCTGCCTGCAGGCGCTTCAGTTCGCCATACACGTGGGCCGCTTCGACAGGATCCTCGATGCGCCGGAATGCAGCATCGGGCGAACGGCGGAAGACGCGCAGAGATCGCTCAAGTTCCTTGCGGAACGTGCGCTCAAGATCCCAATGCCACTCTTCATATCGCTCGGGCATGTGCAGCACATTGCCGGTGAGCCGGCATGGCACTGTGCCAGGGACAAAGGCGAGCGGATTGGGTCGCGCATCGACCTCGAGCGGCATCTTTGTCAGGCGCAGAATGTCGGCTTGCGGGAGTTGGGCAAGAATGGTTTGCAAAAGAATGCGACGTCCGGCCATATCCTGCGGCGCATCGGGTCCAATGATCGGTGCATTATAATCAGTCATGCCACCATCGGCAGCTTCAATGATCCGAAGACCATTGCTGCGTCGCATGACCAGAGGCAGGGCCATAACATCGCGGCCACTGAGTGTATCAACAATCGTCAAAGGCAAGGGCTCGACGCCGGGGAGCTGACCGAGCGTCTTATACCAGGTTGAGATCCACGGCTCGTCCTGAAAGGCCAGAGCGACGCCACGGTTAGCAAGTGCCCGCCAGCGATGTTCGATAGTTGCATAGTCGCGTGCGATCTCGCAGCGATAGGGTGAAACTGTCTGCCTTGAGCGCGCATCATGGCGCACCCATGTGCTGATCAGAGTCATGCACGTGTTCCTGCAAGTTCGATGATGCCGTCGGGCTGGTGGGGATCTGGTCGGAAGGTGGCGGGCTTGCGGGCGCGGGACTCGCGCCTGATCCAGCTCGTCTTGCGAAACGCCTTCTGCAGGACAGCCTTGGCCCAGAAACTGGCACCATGGATGTCGCGGCTCTTCGGCGCGAAGCCAAGCTTATGGCGCAGAATGGCATTGGCCATGGTGACCATATGTGTGCGCCTGATATCAGGCGTGAACCATTCGAGGGTCATCGAGACGTTGAGGACGTCATGATTGTCGACGCGATGCGGCATGTTGTGTGGCCAGGTCATCATGTCGCCTGGCTTGATATCAAAGGCCTGCGCATGGCCATCGAACCATGATTCATAGCCGAGGCTCACCTCGACGCCGGTGAGCGCTATTTTTTCCAGCTCCTCCTCCTTCAGGAAGGGAGCTGCCTTTGGGTAGAGGTATACGCGCTTAACACCACGCAGCTGCCAAAGCGACTGGCCGGGAAGGTCCGCGTGGTAGAGTGTGCGAGATTTCGGCGATGAAATCAGCAGGCCCATCGTGCGGTTGAAGCTTTGCAGCGCAGGCAAGCGGGCCTCGAGCTCGCTGAATATGTCGTCGAGTAGCCTGGCATGTGGGGTGCTGAACTGTGGCAGGTTGCGAATGTTGATCCACATGCGGCCTTGGCGGATGGCATCCAGTACGTCGCCGCCTGACAGATCGATGATTTCGCCTTCGCGCCAGTCGCTGCGTGGGCCCTGCGTGCCCCACTGGACCAGATTGTAGTTGTCGCGCGGACAGGTCTCGATCAGCCCGGCGAGGCCGTCGTCGCTGAAGAGAGGATGTTCGTGTAGCCTGTGCCTGAGATTCAGTGGAACATTGCCGAACAGGTCCGAAGTCTGGTCCGTCCAGTCTTTGAAAATGGGTTCCGTGACCATGGGGGTCTCCCCTTAAACAGCGTTCCTGTAGGCTTTGGATGACACGATCGTTGCGCCGATGATCCACAGGTCCATCCACATCGACCAGTTATCGATGTAGTGCAGGTCGCATTCGACCCGGCGGCGCATCATCTCGGGTGTGCGGATCTCGCCACGCAGGCCGTTCACCTGAGCCCAGCCGGTGATGCCCGGCTTTACATTGTGGCGGCGTGCGTAGAGGGCGATGGTGCGCTCGAACTGTTGGTCATGGGCGAGCGCATGGGGACGTGGGCCTACAAGCGACATTTCCCCACGAAGGACATTGATGAGCTGTGGCAGCTCGTCGATGTTGAGGCGGCGCAGGTATCTGCCAACGCGCGTGATCCGCGGGTCTCCAACCTTGGCCTGCTCAATGTGGCGGCCATCATCCATGGTCGTCATGGAGCGGAACTTGAAGATCCGGAACATCTCCTGGTTGAAACCGTAGCGACGCTGGCGGAAGAGAACAGGTCCTGCGGAATCGAGCTTGATCAGGATGGCCACCATCAACAGCAGCGGCGACAGGAAAATCAGTCCCAGGGAAGCGCCGACGATGTCAAACACGCGCTTCTGGATGACCTGCGCCAATGACAGGGGGCGGCGCACGAGATTGAGGCTTGTGACGGGGCCGCTGCGATCGATCTGGGCTTCCTGAAAGCGGGTCAAAACTGGTTGGGCAGCAAGGTGAAGGGAAGCCGGCACACGCAGGAAGGCATTCACGCAGGCATCGATGGTGTGCTGGTCTGACCAGGGCACGAGTATGTAGATATCGTCAGGGCGCAGCATACGGGCGGAAGCTGCGGCGAAAGCCAGATCTTCTTCGAGCGCTACGGGTCCCCGAAGGATGCTGGATGCGACGATGCGCATTCCATTCGACCAGGGCTGAAATTCCGCACTGAAGGATGCCAGTTCGGCTTCATTGCCGACAAGCATGATGCGCTTGGCGCTCAGCGCGCCGACCGCCGCCCGGTTTTTAGCGAGACTGACGAGTGCCACACGGGCAAGGCCCGTTGTGACGAAGCCTGCACCAAAGAACATCAGATATGCGCCGCGCGGATAGGAGATCACCGTATCCGTGATGAAGGCTATGGAGAAGGCAAGCAGGAAGGCAAGGACCCAGACGCCGAAGCTGTGTTCGATCTGGAACTTGAGGCTGTAATAATGTGCCAGCGCATAGTCCTTGCGCATGACTTTCGGAGCCACATACAGCCAGGCAACAATGGCACCTTCGCGAAGGCCATTCGCAATCCCGGCATCGGCGCCAGGGAACATGTTTTGGTAAACTCCTGCACAACAAACAGCCGTCGCCACGATGACGATCACGTCCGCCACGATGGCGCCCATGGTAAAGAGCGCACGAATATTTTGGGTGCTGCCCTGGTTCAGCAACCGTGACCAATGAGCCGGCACGGTCCAGCGCAATAGTTGACGTGTTTCGTTTTCGCGAGCGGTCCGGGAAAAATCACGATCAAGAAACATGGCCTGTTCCAATTTGGTGCAGACCCGCTTCAAGTTGCGACACTTTCCAGCGGATCAGCTAATCCTGGAATGGAAAGCGCAACCGCTGTGCCATCGGATGGTGTCGCAGGCGGAGACGGGCCATAGCGCGACGTCGCGTGGCATGCATTCTGCGTTTGTCAGGCATGTTTCGGGACTGTCGTCCCATTGCGGCACGTATGGGACCAATCCAATGTCTGGACCAGAGGCTTCAGTTCACCGCTATGTCAGTGTGGACGCTCTCAGATTTCTGGCAGCGATGGGTATCGTCACGCATCACTTTGCGACCAAGCTCGACAATCCCGATTTGCAACAGATGTTTCTTGCAAACCATGCCTTCGTCGATTTCTTCTTCGCAATCTCCGGCTTCATCATGTTCCACACATATGGACATCGGCTTGGCACTGTGGATCAGGTGGGAGCCTATCTTCGGAACCGGCTGGCGCGGGTCTATCCGTTACATGTCCTGACACTTTTCGTGGTGTTGTGCATGGGGCTCACCCTCTGGCGGGGGCGAACAGATATCGACGCTATTGTGCCGTCAGCACTTTTGCCAAATCTCCTTCTGCTCCATGCCTGGGGCACCACGGCGCTGCCGACCTTCAACACGCCATCCTGGTCGATCAGCGCGGAATGGTTCCTCTATCTGGTCTTTCCGGCCATAGCCTATGTCGGGCGACGGATGGGGGCGGGATCCCTGGTCTTGTCCGCTCTTGTGTTGGTCGCTTGCCTCGAATGGGGGCAATCGCATGGCTGGATCCGCGACTGGACGAGCCTGACCTACGACTACGGGATGCTGCGGGCGCTGCCGACTTTTCTGGCTGGAGCCGCGCTCGGCCGCCTCGTCGAAACCCACGCAATGCCAAATTTTGGCTTCGGTCTTGTTTGGTCCCTGTTCCTGGCCGCCGTGGCCTGCATGATGCTGGGCGGGAATGGAAAGGCCATCATCCTCTTGCTGGTCATGGCGCTGGCGGCTTGCGCGGCTGCTGAGCGGCACGGAGCCCGCAGCTTTCTGACTCATCCGGTCATGGCCCGCCTTGGGGACTGGTCCTATGCCATTTACCTGACCCACAGCATTACGGGTGTGCTGGTGGTGAGCTTCCTCGGTCGGAAAGTCCTGCATCTTGAGGGCGGGATGCTGACCGCCTGGGCCCTTGGCGTGGCGCTCCTGCCGGTCGTTGCCGTGGCAGCGTTCGTCTACCGGACCTTCGAGGTCCCGGCCCGCCAGGTCCTGCGCACACCTTCCGCTGTGCCGGTCATGGTGAATGTTTCGTAACCAATCTTGGCTAACAAAGGGTATCCGGCCGCCATTCGGCGGTCGGCATGCACCCACGTTTGAGTGGCAGCTGGTGTCGATCCGTCGTTCGGACGTCGCAAATTCCGCGGCGCTTCATGCGCCATACCCTGGTCCGCGGGCCGGGGAGGGGGAGTCGTCTGCCGTCGATCTGCGGGAATTCTTCGCGGTCTTGCGCGCCCGCTGGGCTATCATTGCCGCCTCGGTTGTGGCCTGCCTCATCCTGGGTGCCCTGGTCGTCCTGATGACGCCCAAGACCTATACAGCGACAGTTTCGATCCTGCTCGACGTCAGCCAGCGCGCGCCGCTGGGCTCCGATGCGGGCGTTCTGAACGGGGCGCCTGATGCGACCCTGGTCGACACGCAGGTTCGCCTGTTCACCTCCGATGCCGTCCTTCGCCGGGTCGCCCAACAGGAAAATCTTGGCGAGGATCCGGAGTTTGTTTCGACACAGCCAGGACTTCGTGCCCGCCTGTTTGCTATTCTTGGCCTCGGCACGACCTCGGAGCCGGGAAATCTGGATCGCCTGACTGCCGCGACGACCGTCCTCCAGCGGGCTGTGGCGGTGAAGCGCTCGGAAAAGACCTATGTGGTGGATGTGGACATCACGGCTCGTGATGCAGCCAAAGCCGCCCAGCTCGCCAATTCGGTCGCAGGTGCCTATCTCGCTGATCAACGCGCTGCCCGTTCGCAGGTCAATCGCCGGGATACGGCGGCTCTGAACCAGCGAATCGCCGAGCTGCAGACCCGCCTGCTCGAGGCAGAGAACCGCGCACAGGATTTCCGTATCAAGAATGGCCTTGTGGACGCCAACGGCAAGAACCTCGTGGAGCTGGAGCTCTCGGATGCTGCAGCCGAAGTCGCAAAGGCCAAGGCTCGTGCGTCGGACGCCAAGGCTCGTGCCGATGTTGTCAAGGCAGCTGCCGCGTCGGGGCACTTCGCGGAACTCGGTGAAGCGGCTCGCTTTGGCGTGCTCGATCGCCTGCGCGGCCAGATTGGCGACCTGACCCGTCAGGAAGCCAATATGCGCACGACACTGGGCGACCGGCATCCTGCCCTCAGGGAGCTTCAGAACCAGATCTCCAGTGCACGCCAGCAGGTCACCCAGGAACTGCAGCGTCTCGCTGAGGCCGCTGCCTCAGATTATGTCCTTGCGCAGAAGTCGGTGGCCGAGGCCGAGCGGCGCGTCGATCTCGCCCGAGAGGCGACCCAGCGCAACAACCAGGTAATGGTGCAGCTGCGCGAGCATGAGCGTGACGTCGAGGTGAGCCGCGATGTCTATCAGAAGTTCCTGCGTAGCCGCGAGGCCATTGCCGATGGCGGCGACGGGCAAAGCGCCCGTGTCATCGCGCCGGCGCAAGTGCCTATTTCGCCTTCCGCACCGAAGTCCTTCACCATCATGTTACTGGCCGCCGCCGCTGGCCTGTTCTTTGGCACCGGCGGAGCCCTACTGGTCGACTTTACGGGTGGCGCACCGGCACCACGCAGGGGTCACCAGACCGGCATGGCCGGCATGGCGCGCAGCAGCTATGCGGGGGACCTGAAAGTCGTCGCCCAAGTGCCCCGCGTGGTGGGCCTTGGACGGATGTTTGCCGGGCTTGCCGGCTTCCTGCTGCGCAGCCGGCTTGATGGGCCTTTGCCAGCGAACCCATTGCTCGGTGAGGCAGATCGCAATCCGAAGGGTGCATTTGCGGAGGCTATCGGTCAGGCA
>CAISZN010000043.1 GCA_903889985.1 uncultured Hyphomicrobiales bacterium
CTTGAAATGCTTCTGGATGTGCCGCCACAGGATTGCGTGGTGGTCGTGGAGGCCGGCTCCCTCAAGCGCGATGCGCCCCTGCGCAAATTGTGCGAGGGGCGCAAGAACGCGGTCTCCATCGAATGCTATCCCGACAGCGAGCGCGATCTGGAAAACCTGATCGACCGGGAACTGGCGGAGGCCAAGCTCGGCATCGACCGGGACGCCCGCGACCTGCTCACCCATTTGCTGGGTCTCGATCGTCTCACCACCCGCGCCGAACTCTCGAAGCTCCGGCTCTATGCCCATGGGCGCAGACAGATCACCGTCGAAGATGTGCGCGACATCATCGCCGACGCCTCGGGGCTGGCCATGGATGACGCGGTGAATGCCGCTTTCTCCGGAAAGCTGGGCGAGGTCGAAACCATCATGACCCGGGTTTTCACCACGGGCATCCTGGGATCCGTGCTGGTCGGATCTGCCCTGCGCCACGCGGTCGCGCTGCATCGGGTCGTCCTCGACATCGAGGCGGGCGTTTCACGTGAATCTGCCCTCGACAAGGCGAAGCGCACGCCTTTCGGGCGCGCCATTGCTCAGCAGGTCGGAATGTGGACCGGCCCGAGGGCCGCGCGGGCCATCGAGACACTGGCCCATGCGGTGGACCGCTGCCGCCGCGAGCCCAATCTCGATCAGGAGATCGCGGCTCGCGCGCTCTGGACCGTCGCCCGGCTGGTGCGGGCAAACTAGGCCCTACTGCTTCAGCCGCTGGCAGATCAGGTCGAGCTGGTCGAGGGTGCGATATTCGATCCGCAGCTCGCCGCCGTCTCCTTCGTGGTCGATGGTGACCTTCATGCCCAGCACATCGCTGAGCGCCTGTTCCAGGGCACGGGTGTCCGCATCCTTCTGAACCGCTGGGGTTTTCGGGCGTGGGCCTGACTTGGTCCGACCGGGATTTTCCGCCGACTGCTCGTCCTGGGCGAGACGCTCGACCTCACGGACCGAGAGGCCCTGGGCGGCGATCCGGCTTGCGACCGCATCCGGGTTGCGCACCGCCAGCAGCGCGCGGCCATGGCCGGCCGACAGGGTGCCGTCAGCCAGCAGGCTCTTCACGTGATCGGACAGGTTCAGCAGCCGCAGGGTATTGGCCACATGGCTACGGCTCTTGCCGATGATCTTCGACAGGTCCTGCTGGGTATAGGCGAATTCGCGGATGAGCTGGTCGTAGCCCTTGGCCTCTTCCACCGGATTGAGGTCCGCCCGCTGGACGTTCTCGACGATTGCCAATTCCAGCGACTGCTGGTCGGTGGCCTCGATGACGACGATCGGCACCTCATGCAGGCCTGCCCGCTGGGCCGCACGCCAACGACGCTCACCCGCGATAATCTCAAAGGCGTCAGCCATATTTGGCAGGTTGCGCACGACGATGGGCTGGATCAACCCGCGCTCGCGGATCGAATCCGCCAGCTCGTTGAGCAGGGTCTCGTCAAAGGCCTTGCGCGGATTGCGTGGGTTCGGTCGGATGAATTCAATCGGCACCTTGCGCTGTGAACGCGGCACACTGCTGGGTGCAGAGCGCTCCGGCTCCATCGCCACCGCGTTGTTCTGGTCTCCGATTAGGGCGGCAAGGCCACGCCCGAGCCGACGGCTATCTTCTGCCATGGTCATACTCCCAAACTCTTCTTAGGCTGCCCGCATGCGGTGTTCGCGCTGGATGACTTCCGAGGCGAGCTTCAAATAGGCCTGACTTCCTGTGCACTTAAGGTCGTAGAGAAGCACGGGCTTACCGTGGGAGGGCGCCTCGGACACGCGGACATTGCGCGGTATGACCGTGTCATAGACCTTCTCGCCCATGAACTGGCGCACATCGGCCACCACTTGGTTCGACAGGCTGTTGCGCGGGTCGAACATGGTCAGCACGATGCCGTGGATTGACAGGGTCGGATTGAGCGAGCTGCGCACCTGCTCGACCGTCGACAAAAGCTGCGACAGACCCTCGAGGGCGAAGAACTCGCACTGCATCGGCACCAGCACGCTGTTGGCGGCCGAGAGGGCGTTGATGGTCAGCAGGTTGAGCGAAGGCGGGCAGTCGATCAGCACATAGGTATAGCGCGTGTCCTCCGGGCCGGTCTGCTCGGCGAGGTCGCGAAGGGCGGCGCGCAGCTTGAAGGCGCGATCCTTGTGGGAGGAGATCTCGAGCTCGACACCCAGCAGGTCGAGGGTGGAGGGCGCAACATAGAGGCGCGGCACCGCCGTCGGCAGGATCACATCCCGCAGGGTCTGGTCACCCACCATGACATCGAAGGTCGAGATCTTGCGGGACTTGCGGTCAATGCCGAGACCCGTTGAGGCATTGCCCTGGGGGTCGAGGTCAACGATCAGCACATGTTCGCCAATGGCGGCCAGTGCGGTGCCGAGGTTGATGGCCGTCGTGGTCTTGCCAACGCCACCCTTCTGGTTGGCGATGACCAGGACGCGCATGGAGGGATCTGACGACACCGGCGAACCTCATGAAACGCCGGAAGA
>CAISZN010000044.1 GCA_903889985.1 uncultured Hyphomicrobiales bacterium
GCGCGCAAGGCCTATGACACGCTTGTTGAGGCGCTTGCGCACCTCAAGGACCTGCATTGGTCCCTGACGATTATTGGCAGCCTGGATCGCGATCCTGATCGGGTGGAAGCGCTGCAAGCGCAGATCGTCTCGGCTGGTCTGGATGATCGCGTCACACTGTCCGGCGAAGCCTCTGGTGAGGGGCTTGATACGGCATTCCGGCAAAGCGATCTTTTCGTTCTGGCCTCCCATTACGAAGGCTACGGCATGGTGCTCGCGGAGGCCCTGAGCTATGGCCTTCCCATCGTCACCAGCACGGGCGGCGCATCGGCGAAGACGGCGCCCGATGGTGCGGCCCTGAAGGTACCGCCCGGAGATCCCTCGGCTCTTGCTTCAGCCCTGCGGCGCGCAATTTCCGACAGGGGTCTGCGCAAGGTCATGGCGCAGGAATCCTGGGAAGCAGGCCAGACTTTGCCGCGCTGGCAGGAGACGGCGCAGGTCGTCGCACGTGTGGTTCAACAGGTGAGGGGGCTGCAGCCATGAGTGGCTTTTCGGCGGAATGGCTTGCCCTTCGCGAACCAGTCGATCACCGGTCGCGCAATAAGGGACTAAGGGATCTTGTCGCGCGTTCGAATTCCGCCTCAGGCTCGCTGCGCATTACCGATCTGGGTTGCGGATCGGGCTCCAATCTGCGTGCCCTCGCGCCGCATCTCGCCACATTCCAGCACTGGTGTCTGGTCGACTACGATCCCGTCCTGCTTCAGGCTGCGGCGCATGCCTTGCAGATGTGGGCGGATCATGCGGCGCTTCGGGCAGACGGCGTGCTCGAACTGACCGTGGCCAGCCGCCATGTCACCGTGTCCTTCGAGCAGGCCGATCTCAACCGCTCGCTGGAACAGGTGCTCGACAGGCCCGCCGATCTTGTCACGGCTGCGGCCTTTTTCGATCTCGTCTCCGAGGACTGGCTGCAGCGCTTCGTGGCTGCCAGCATCGCCCGACGCCTGCCGCTCTATACGGTGCTGACCTATGACGGCCGCGAGGTCTGGTCACCTTCCCATGCCGCTGATGCCCAGATGCTTGCGGCCTTCCATGCGCATCAGGCCAGTGACAAGGGGTTCGGCCTTGCCGCAGGGCCGCGGGCGTCCGCGAGGCTGACCGCGCTTTATGAAAACGCAGGTTGGGGCGTGACCCTTGCCGATAGTCCCTGGGTTCTCGATGCCAGCGACGCGGCCCTCATTGCATCGCTGGCGGATGGGTCAGCCGCGGCCGTTGCCGAGACCGGGCTCGTCGATGCCGCACACGTGCGCGACTGGCGTCACGCCCGGCAAAACGCCCAGGGCTGTGAGATCGGGCATGTGGATCTGTTTGCAAGGCCAGCCTCATGAGGGCCTGCCATGCTGCCCCTAGCGCGGCAGCAATCTGGCCAGTGACTGGGGCAGCATGCGATCGAGCACACCGTCGCGTTTCACGAAGGCATGCAGCAGTGCAGCACCCGCATGGGCGGCTATGATGACGCCCATCAGATAGCCCAATACCTGGTGGATCTTCGCGAGGACCTTGTAGACGCTCTCGCTTTCGGGAAGAACCTTCGGCAGGTCGAAGAGGCCGAAGACGGGAACCTTGACGCCATAGGCCGACATCATCAGCCAGCCAAGCAGCGGCATGATGAAGATCAGCGCCAGAAGGCTGTGATGAGCTGCGGTGGATGCGATTCGCTCGAAGCGGGTCAGGGTCTCGACGGGCCTTGGCACGCCGAAGAAGCGACGTGCCAGAACGCGCAGCACGGCAAGTGTCAGCACCAGGATGCCCGTCGATCGATGCAGGTCGAAGATCCGGTCCTGCAGCTCGCCTTCGGGCAACCGGTTCATGATGATGCCGGCCGGGATGAGGCCTATCACGCAGAGCGCGGTGATCCAGTGCACCCATTTTGAAACCGCTGAATAGGCAAGAGGGGCTCCTGCGGCCTGCGTCGTCATCTCAGGTCTCCTGGAAGGTCTCGTTCAGGGCGCAGTCGAACAGCACTTCGCCGCCCGGAAGAATGTAGGTGGATGTCTTCGGACGCAAGGCTTGGTGAAGGGATTGAATGGGCTTTAATTCAAGTCCCCGCCGGCCCGATCCGATGATGATTGGGGCCATGAGAATGTGGAGCCGGTCGATGCAGCCGGCATCGATGAAGGCTGAAATCGTGTGCGCTCCGCCTTCGATCAGGAGGCGGCGCAAGCCTTGGGCATAGAGCGCGTCGATGATCAGCCGCGGTGCGATGGCTCCGGTCTCGTCCGCCTCGAGCCGGATGATCCGACGACTGCAGGGGACGGAGGCCGCTGCAGTCACAACATAGTGATCCGTGCCGTCCTCATTGAGCCAGCGCGCACCCGCTTTCAGCCTGCCACGCGGATCGATGGCCACCCGCACGGGATTGCGGCCCGGCACCCGGCGCACGGTGAGCAGCGGATCGTCTGCCTCAATGGTTCCTGCGCCGACGACGACAGCGTCCACTTCCGCGCGCAGGCGGTGGAGATGATCGAGGCAGGCTCCGCCGTTGATGTATTTGGATTCTCCACTGACCGTCGCAATCCTGCCGTCCAGCGACTGGCCCAGCTGGGCCACAACGAAGGGCCGCCCGGTTGGGGCCGCACGCAGCGGCCCGAATACCTTCTCGTCGGAATGCACAAAAGGGTCCCGGGAATGTGGCGCTCCGGCCAGGCCGGTGGCGGCGGTCATACGATCTCCTGCTTTTTGGATCGGGAAATTTAGAGTACAGAAGGCGTCCAGTTGGCATTATCCGCCGTAGGGACTGGAAACGCGTGGATGCAGTCGAGGGTCGTGTGGCTGAGGTCAGGCATTTCCTAGAAACCGAAGGCGGGATCAATCAGATCTCGGTGGAACGTGCTGTCGCGGAACTTCGCGCAGGGCGCGCGGTCGTCGTCAAGGCCGGGCGCTCGAACATCCTCGTGATTGGCATTGAGGCGCTCGACGAGCGGATCAGGCCGACCCTTGAGGCCGTTGCAAAGCGCCGGGCCCGGCTCGTCCTGCCGGCGCCGCGCCTTCGCCGGTTGGGGCTCGACCGGACCAAGCCCGGAGCCATTGCCCTTCCGCTGATCGATCTCGCTCGCATTTCCACGCTGTCTTTCGAGGTCGGAGCGCGCATCGACGCCCCGGTGGCGGCATTGGGCAAGCTCGACCATGCTGCCCTAGAACTGGCGCGCATTGCCCTGATCCTGCCTGCCGTCCTCGTGACCCCGGTCTCTGCCCGTGACATCGAGGGCGAAGGCCTGCTGCGGGTCGATGCAGCAGCGATCGAGGTTTATCGGGCTGCCAAAATCAGGGAACTTCGGATCGTGGGCCGGGCACCCGTGCCGCTTGAAGGGGCCCCTGACACGGAATTCGTCATCTTCCGGGGCGGCGAGGGCCTGCGTGACCAGGTGGCCATCCTGATCGGCCGTCCCGATCTGGCACAGACGGTCACGGTTCGACTGCATTCGGCCTGCCTGACGGGGGACCTCTTCGGTAGCCTCAAATGCGATTGCGGTGACCAGTTGCGCGATACGGCCCGCTACATGGCCGAGAATGGTGGCGGCATCCTGCTCTATCTCGACCAGGAGGGCCGTGGGAATGGCCTCTCCAACAAGATGCGGGCCTATAAATTGCAGGCTCAGGGGTTCGATACCTATGACGCGGACGAGGTGCTCGGTTTTGACCATGACCAGCGAGGCTTTGACTTTGCCGCCCGCATGCTCCAGCAATTGGGGGTCAGCCGCGTTCAGGTCCTGACCAACAATCCGGTTAAGATTGCAGCACTGGAACAAGCAGGGCTGGAAGTGGTATCGGATCGTCGGATCGAGGGGCGCAAGAACGATCACAACATTCGATATCTCGCGTCCAAGCGCGATCGGGCCGGCCATTTTATCGACGTGGACGATGCCTCCGCACAGGGTGTCTTGAAGGAATAAGGCGCGCAGCCGTGGCTGCGGGCCGCAGCACGGGACCGCAGAACGGTGGATGACGTTGGGGAC
>CAISZN010000045.1 GCA_903889985.1 uncultured Hyphomicrobiales bacterium
CATGTCGCGCAGGATCTCCGCCTCCAGTGACTTGCCATGCACCTTCACGACGAGATCGTCCTTGTATTCGATGGCGATCTTTTCCTCGAAGGGCTTGTCGAAGCCGATGGCCCACTGCGGGAAGACGACGCCCTGCATCTTCGCATGCATGCCTTCCTTGCGGCCAAAGGCGACGCGGTCATAGATGTTGGGTCCGTGGGTCGGCATGAAGTGAACGTAGCAGCCGGGCTGGTCCGCCTTGTCCTGGCCCTGCCAGCGGTTGTTGGCGAGCAGGTTCTTGACCATGTCCGGCGTGAAGTGGATCGACAGGTCGCTGCCGCGCGGACAGGAAAAGGTCATGTCGAATTCCCGGTCCTTCGGATATTTCCGGGCGGTCGCGCGGATGATCTCGCCCACGAGGTCGATGGGGAAGCGCGCCTGCGGCGTGTGGAGCAAGTCGAGATTGCGGAAATAGGTGATCTTGACCCAGCGCTGGCCCTTTTCGCGGCGCCACTTGATGAAGAGCGGATCGTTCACCGAGCAGAACCAGCTCGAGATCACGAAGGTCGCCCGTTCGATCAGGCCCTGCACTTCCGGCGGGCAGCTCGCCACCTGGGTCGAGGCCGCCATGAACTCTCGTGGCTGGACACCGCGGGAGCGCGCGACACCCGAGATGGCATCAACGACGCGCCGGTCAAGCAGGGGGTCAGTGAGGAACAGGACCTCGTCTTCCGGCCGGATGGCGAAGACGGAGATCATGTTGTCGATGGCCTGGAAATAGTTGCGCGTGTCCGTATTGGGGAGCGTCCCGGTCCCCGGCATGGCGGTGGCCCAGGACGATTTGAGAATGTCTTCCCGGGACGGGGGGTGAAATGACATCGGAAGTCCTCCCTGTTCGAATTTCTTGTGAGTGGGGCATCTTGCGTCGGGAGCCGCTGCGCTGGCAACCCCGACGCCACGAGGGAAGACTTGAAGCGGTGACTTGAAGCAGCGACTTGCGCATGGCGGCAAGCACCGCCATCTTAGCATCATGGCCGGATCCCACGACCACCTGAACCGCGACCCCCTGTCACTCGATCGCAGTGCGCTGTCTGCACTCAACGACCGGTCGCGGGAGATTTTTCGACGGATTGTCGATTCCTATCTCGCCACAGGCGATCCGGTGGGGTCCCGCCAGCTCTCGCGCGTCCTGCCCATGACCCTGTCGCCGGCGTCCGTGCGCAATGTCATGCAGGACCTTGAAGAACTTGGCCTCGTCTATGCGCCCCACACCAGCGCTGGCCGCATGCCCACCGAGCTTGGCCTGCGGTTCTTCGTCGATGCGCTTCTCGAATTCGGGGATGTGGGTGCCGACGATCGCCAGCGCATCGAGGCGCAGGTGGCTGCGGCCTCGCGCGGCCAGAGTTTTGAGGGGGTCCTGACAGAAGCGTCCTCCCTGCTGTCGGGTCTCTCCCGGGGCGCCGGCGTCGTGGTGACCACCAAGGACAATTCGCGGCTGAAGCATGTCGAATTTGTCCGCCTCGATGCAGAGCGCGCACTGGCCGTGCTCGTCAGCGAGGATGGTTATGTCGAGAACCGCATCACCGCCATTCCGCGCGACTTGCCTGCTTCGGCCCTGGTGGAGGCGAGCAACTATCTGAGCGACCGGATTCGCGGAAAGACCCTCACGGAAGCGCGCAATGACATCGAGGCCGCGCGCGGTCGCGCCCAGCAGGAGCTGGACGAGCTGACGGCGCGCCTTGTCGACGCCGGGCTTGCCAGCTGGGCCGGGCGCGGGGATTCGTCCCAGCTCATCGTGCGCGGGCAGGCCAATCTGCTGGAAGACCTGACCGCGCTCGAGGATCTCGAACGCATCCGCCGGCTTTTTGCCGATCTGGAGACCAAGAAGGACGTGGCAGATCTGTTGTCACGCGCCGAACAGGGCGAGGGCGTGCGGATCTTCATCGGGTCCGAGAACAAGCTCTTCTCGCTCTCCGGCTCCTCGATGATCGCGGCACCCTTCCATGACGCCAACCAGCGGATCGTTGGCGTGCTCGGCATCATCGGGCCGACACGTCTGAACTATGCGCGCATCGTGCCCATGGTCGACTATACGGCCAAGGTCGTCGGCAAGCTGATGGGTGGCTGAGTTCCGTCAGGCAGCAATTGCCGGGATCCAATGAATGATGGAATCGTGGTCGATAAATACACAGAAGGCGGGTCAACGCCCGCCTTCTTCGGTTGATTTTATGTCGCGAGCCTCAGTCCAGCGGCTCGACCTTGACCACCGAAGCGCCATGGTTGGAGCCGACCCACAGGGCCTTCTTGCCACCCTTTTCCTCGACGAAGACGCGACGGATATTGGTCGGGCGCGGCAGCAGGTAGTCGACAACTTCACCTGTATTGGTGTTGAGGCGATTGACGAAGTCGTTCAGCATCGACCCGGCCCAGACCTCGCCATCGCTGGTGGCGACCACGTCGTAGGGCGCACTCCAGGGGGTCGGCAGTTTCCATTCCTTGATCGATTTGGTCTCCGGGTCGAACATGCCGACGCCATTGCCGCGATATTCGGAGAAGAACAGGCGGCCCTTGGCATCCACGCGACCGCGACGGGGTGCAGAGCCCTGGAACGGGGTGGTGAAGACCTCCGAGACCTTGGTCTCGGGGTTGAACCAGCCGACGCGGGTGCCGGAGAATTCAAGGTTGAACGGGCGGTTCTTCAGATCGGTGGGCATGCCATAGCCGGGGATCGGCTTGCCGTTGGCATCCTTGGTCTCGCCCATATGCTCGAAGACACCTGTCTTCACATTCAGGCGGATCACCGAGTGATCCTGCTGGTCATTCGTCCAGACATAGCCATCGACGTCGGAATGCTGCGGCGAGACCATCGACTCCTGCGTCGAGGGCGTCTGCAGCTTGTCTGGCAGCTTGTAGGCAATGACCTTCTTGCTGGCGCGATCCCAGCGATAGATCCCGCCCTGGTACATGCCCGACACCCAGATGTCGCCATCGGGCGCTTCCGAGATCTCGAGGCCGCCCTTGGGCGAGCCGTCGTTCTTCATGATCGGCAGCTCGTAGGACGTGACCTTGCCGGTCTTGGGGTCCATGGAGCCCATGAACTGGTCGCCGAAATCGGAGAACCACACCATGCCTTCGCGATCGACGATCACGTCATGGGGTTCCCAGTCCTTCCGGGGCAGGTCGTATTCGGTGATGATGACCTTGGTGGCCCGGCCTTTCGGGCGGGGGTAGGTCTTCAGCTCGTAGTCACGCTTCGGGCCTTGGCTCAGATTGGCCTTTGCGAGCAGTTCGGCAGCCTTGGGCGCCTGTGCATTGCTGACTGCCGGACGCTCGCCGCGCGGGCCGGGCAGCAGCGGCTGGGGCTTGGTCGGCATGGAGCCCGGCGAATAGGAGCCCATGCGCTTGAAGATGATGTTCTGGAAGTCCTCGGCCTCATAGGTCGAGTTCACGATGCGCTGGTAGGTATGGCAGCCGGCGCAGGCGTCGAGGAACTGCTTTTCCTTGTCTGTCCCGGGCATCGACAGCAGCCATTCGCCGTTCGACAGCTGGGCCTCGAGGTTCTTGGTCTTGACGAGCTTGATGTCGAAGGTCCCGGCCTTGCCCTCGGGCACTTCAGCCGTTTTGGCACCATCAATCAGGTAGCCTACGGCGCGGATGGCGATGTTGTACTTGCCGGGCGCCAGACGGTCGGTCGGAAAGCTGTATTTGCCGGTGGCATCGGTGACCACCGTCACGGCGATGGTGGAGCCTTCCTTCTTGGCAGTGACGAGCACGCCTTCCATGATCGGTTCGGCTGCAGAGGTCACTGAACCGGTCAGGCCCTGGGCCAATGCCGGTGCAGCCAGAATCATCGACGCAAGGGCAGTGCCTGCGGCCAGACGCGCCAATTTGAGATATTGCATGGGGTTTCCTCGCCCTGACTCCCGCGCGGGCTCGTTGCGGCCCGGTCGCGGCGGACAATAATAGGGCGCGCAGCCGCCGACAATGGGGAAGCAACTCCCGGTTTTCCGCGATGTGAGACTTCCCCGGGGGCCCCATGGGTGCTATCCCGCGACCATGACCACCCATCCGATCGAAAACGTCCGCAATTTCTCCATCGTGGCCCATATCGACCACGGCAAGTCCACGCTGGCTGACCGTCTGATCCAGCAGACCGGCACCGTGGCGGCGCGCGACATGGTCGAGCAGGTGCTGGATTCCATGGACATCGAGCGTGAGCGGGGCATCACGATCAAGGCCCAGACCGTCCGGCTCGACTACATCGCCAAGGACGGAAAGGCTTACATCCTCAACCTGATGGATACGCCCGGCCACGTCGACTTCGCCTATGAGGTCTCCCGCTCGCTGGCCGCCTGCGAGGGCTCCCTGCTGGTGGTCGATGCCTCCCAGGGCGTCGAGGCGCAGACGCTGGCCAATGTCTATCATGCGCTTGATGCCGGCCACGAGATCGTGCCGGTGCTCAACAAGATCGACCTGCCCGCCGCCGAGCCGGACCGCATAAAGCAGCAGATCGAAGACGTGATCGGCCTTGACGCCTCGCAGGCGGTGCCAATTTCGGCCAAGACCGGCATCGGCATCGACCTGGTGCTGGAGGCCATCGTCACCCGCTTGCCGCCCCCCAAGGGCGACGAGACCGCGCCCCTGAAGGCCATGCTGGTCGACAGCTACTACGACGCCTACCTCGGCGTGGTCGTGATCGTGCGCATCATCGACGGCGTGATGAAGAAGGGCCAGCGCATCAAGATGATGGGCACCGACGCCCATTACGAAGTCGAGAAGATCGGCGTCTTCAAGCCAAAGATGCTCGACGTGGCCCAACTCGGTCCCGGCGAGGTGGGCTTCATCACCGCGCAGATCAAGCAGGTGGCCGACACCCGCGTTGGCGACACGATCACCGACGAGAAAAAGGGCTGCGCGGAAGCACTGCCGGGCTTCAAGCCGGCGCAGCCGGTGGTCTTCTGCGGTCTATTCCCGGTCGATGCAGCGGAATTCGATGATTTGCGGGCTGCCATGGGCAAGCTGCGCCTCAACGATGCGAGCTTTACCTTCGAGATGGAATCCTCCGCCGCGCTGGGCTTCGGCTTCCGCTGCGGCTTCCTTGGCCTGCTGCATCTGGAGATCATCCAGGAGCGCCTGCAGCGCGAGTTCAATCTCGATCTCATCGCGACCGCGCCTTCGGTCGTCTATCACATCACCCTGAACAACGGGGAGGTGATCGACCTGCACAATCCGGCCGACATGCCGGATATCGTGAAGATCGACGAGATCGCCGAGCCATGGATTCGCGCGACCATCCTGACGCCGGACGAATATCTCGGTTCTGTCCTGAAGCTTTGCCAGGAGCGCCGCGGCCTGCAGGTGGATCTCTCCTACGTTGGCAAGCGCGCCATGGCGGTCTATGACCTGCCGCTCAACGAAGTCGTGTTCGATTTCTACGATCGTCTGAAGTCGATCTCGAAGGGCTATGCGAGCTTTGACTACGCGCTGACCGATTATCGCGCCGGCGATCTGGTGAAAATGTCGATCCTCGTCAATGCCGAACCGGTCGATGCGCTCTCCATGCTCGTGCATCGCACCCGCGCCGACATGCGCGGCCGCGTCATGGTGGAAAAGCTGAAAGAGCTGATCCCGCCGCACATGTTCCAGATCCCGATTCAGGCAGCACTGGGCGGCAAGATCATCGCCCGCGAAACCGTGCGCGCCTTGCGCAAGGACGTGACGGCCAAGTGCTACGGCGGCGACGCCACCCGCAAGCGCAAGCTCCTCGAGAAGCAGAAAGAGGGCAAGAAGCGCATGCGCCAGTTCGGCAAGGTGGAAATCCCGCAGGAAGCGTTTATCGCTGCGCTGAAAATGGACAGCTGACTCTCACCCTCCCCTTGACGGGGAGGGTGAAGATCACACGATCTTCACCGACATGTCCGGCAGGCCTTCGATCTTGCACAGGACCACGTCGCCCTTCACCACCGGGCCAACATTTTCAGGCGTGCCGGAATAGATAATGTCGCCGGGGAAAAGCTCGAAGGCTTCCGACAGCTTTGCGATCTGCTCGGCCACGCTCCACAGCATGTAGGAAAGATCAGCTTTCTGCTTCTCAGCCCCGTTCACGGCGAGTGAAATCGACCCCTTGGTGAAATGGCCCACTTTCTCGACCGGATGGATGGGTCCGATGGGTGCCGAATGGTCGAAGCTCTTGCCGATTTCCCAGGGCTTTTTCTCGTCGCCCATGGCGCGCTGCAGATCGCGCCGGGTCATGTCGAGACCGACCGCATAGCCAAAGACATGCTCGAGCGCCTTGTCCCTGGGAATGTTGCGTCCGCCCGATTTCAGGGCAGCAACGAGCTCGACCTCGTAGTGATAATTCTTGGTGAGCGTCGGATAGGGATGATCCGCGACTTCGCCGATCTTCACGTTCTGGATCGCATCGGTCGGCTTCTGGAAGAAGAACGGCGGCTCGCGATCCGGGTCCGAGCCCATCTCGCGCGAATGGGCCGCATAGTTGCGGCCGATGCAGTAGATGCGCCGCACGGCAAAGAGATCGCTGGTGCCGACGATGGGGATCGTCGTGATCTTTGGCTGGAACAGGACTTTGGGAGCCTGTGCCTGCGCGGTGGTGTTGGCCAGCGCCGCGCCTGCCCCGACCATGGCGACGCCGGTCAGAATGTCACGCCTCGTGCCCGTCATGCGATCCTCCCTCGACTTGTTTTGCGAGAGTGGACTGCAGAGCGGAAGCATCGTCAAGCTTTGACGTTGCGGAAGGATGCGCGCCAGAGGCTTGCGCTCCATGGACCGCGCGCGTTCTCGCGAGCCAGCCTCACCGCCAGCCGAAAGCCTCAGCCTCGATCAGTTCCCCCGTCGCCGCATTGCGCCACGCGCCATCGGCAAACCGGCAAGGATAGGGCAGCTGATAGACGCCGCGATGATCCCTGCAGAAAAGCTCAACCTGCCGATCAGCATCAGGCAGGCCCGCCTCGACAAGCGTCAGGTCTGCCCGCGCGTCCATGGCGGTCTTGGCCTTGCGGATCGGATCACCAACCAGACGCATGCGCGGGCCTCGTGTGAACTCAGCCCTTCTTAGACCATCCGGGCGGGTTCGTCGCCTTCACGCGGCGCGCTTCCTTGACCATTTCCTTCACCGCGCCCGTGAGCGGCAGTGACAGGTTGTACTGGTCCGTCATCCTGGTGACGATCTGCATGTCCTTCAGCGCCCATGTGAAGGAGGTCTGTTCCCAGTCCTCCAGCGCCTGGCTCTTGCCTGACGACATCATCAGCGCCTCGCGCAGCTTTGGCAGGTCGATGCCGGTGGCCTCCGCGATGCGCCCCGCCTCGATAAGCCCGATGGAGGTCACCCACAGCAGCATGTTGTTCATGGCCTTGGCGACCTGCCCGTGGCCGACGTCGCCCAGATGGGAAATGTCGGAGGCAAAGGTCGAATAGACGGCGCGGCCACGCTCTACCACCTCCGGGCGGCCACCAAACAGCGCAAGCAGCTTGCCCTCGTCGGCAAACCAGCGCCCACGGCAGATCGGCGCATCCAGCACGTCGCAGCCCTTGGCGCGCGCCGCCGCGTCGAGCGCCTTCACTGTGTCAGGCGCAACCGTCGACGAGACCGCGATGATGCTCCCAGCCTTCAGCGAGGCGAGCAGGCCCGTGTCGCCGTAGCAGACCTCGTTCACCTCCTCATCATAACCGACGCCGAGGATCACGATGTCGCTTGCAGCACCCACTTCAGCCGGGCTCGACACGACAGTCGCGCCCATGTCCGCACATTTCTTGCGGTTCTCCTCGCTGATGTCGCAGGCGGTGACGGTGAAGCCATGTTTCAGCATGTGCTTGACCATGGGCTGGCCCATGCGACCTGCGCCGATGATGCCAACGCGTTCCTTCGCCATTGTCAGACTCCCTCAGATGGTCTTGCCGTAGATGGAGGCTGCGGCCTCCTTCGAAACATAGCCTTCCGCCACGTCGCGCTTCACCGCCTCGGCGTCACGCTCGCGTGGGCTTCCATAGCCGCCGCCGCCTGCGCTCTGGATGAGGAAACGGTCGCCTGCCTTCATCTCGTAGCGAGCCGAGGCGCGGGTTTCCTTCTGCTCGGGCGTGCCGAGATTGATGACGAACTTGCCGCCTGCACCATCGTTGCCGCCCTCAAGTCCGGACGGCGGATAGATGGCCTTGTCGAAGCGCCGGATGATCATGGCGTCTTCGAGCAGCTCATATTCACGCTGGAATGAGAGGCCGCCGCGCCATTTGCCCGCACCACCCGTATCCGCCACCACGTCGAAACGCGAGATGCGGCAGGGATATTCGGATTCGAGAATCTCGATGGGCGTGACGTGCAGGTTCGACAGATGCGCCGCCGTGCAGGACGCGCCGTCATTGTTCTGCCCGCCGCCGTAAGCGGAGCCCACGATCTCATACTGCATGTTTGACTGGCCGGGCCGTCCCTTCGCCCATGCAATCAGCAGCGCGCTCGACGAGCCGCCATGTGCATTGGCGCGCGCCGGGTTGAGCTTGCCCATGGCCTCCAGGATCACGTCCACCAGCTTGAGGTTGACCTGCTGGTAGTTCGAGACCGGCGCGGGGGGCGAGGCATTGGTGATCGTGTTCGGCTTGAAAATCAGCTTCACGCAGTCGCGCATGCCATCGTTGAAATGCAGGCGCGGCCCGAGGCTGCCGATCAGCGAATAGAAGACGCAGGCCTCCACCATGGAGGGCCGCAGGTTGAGCGGGCCGCGCGTCTGCGGATCGCTGTTGGAGAAGTCGAAGGTGGCGAGCCCATCCTTGATGGTGATGGTCACCGCGAGCTTGATCGGCTTGTTGACGTCCACGCCATCATTGTCGATGAGCCCCTGCGCCGAGGCCGTCCCTTCCGGCAGCTTCGCGATGGCGCCCTTCAGCTCATCGGCAGCGCCGCGCAGGATGGCCGCGAAGGCGTCGGTGACCGTCTGTGCACCAAAGCGGCCGCAGAGATCCTGCACGCGCTGTGCGCCCATCTGGGTCACGGCGATCTGCGCCGTCATGTCGCCGCGCACCAGCACCGGCTGGCGGCTGTTGGCGAGGATCAGGCGCTCGATGTCGGGCAGGAATTTTCCTGCATCCCAGATCTTGATCGGCGGCACCAGCACGCCTTCGTGGAACATTTCTGTTGCATTGGCAGAAGTCGAACCCGGCACGGTGCCGCCCACATCGGCCTTGTGGGCGATGGAGCCGGCGAAGGCCACCACTTCGCCATTGGCGAAGACGGGCGATACAAAGGCCATGTCGGAGACATGCGGCAGGCCACCCTCGTAAGGATGGTTGGACACGAAGACGTCGCCTTCCTTCAGCGAGCCATCCCGCCCGTAGAGTTCGAGGATGCGGCCGACAAGATGGCGATAGACCGGCGCATGGAAGAACATGGGCGGCGAGACGATGAGCCGGCCCGTGCGGTCCACGATGACGCAGGAGAAGTCGCGCGATTCACGGATGATCGTCGAATAGCCGGAGCGATAGAAATGATAGTGCATCTCATCGACGAGGCTGGCGATCTTGTTGCGCAGGATCTGGATGGTGATGGCGTCCATGATCAGAGCGCTCCCTTCTCGAGGATGAGGTTGCGGTGCTGGTCGACCCTTGCGGTCCAGCCAGGGGGCACGACAGTCGTGGCATCGAACTGCTCGACCACGCAGGGCCCTGAGACCTGGGTGCCGACATCAAGTCCGTCACGCTCATAGACCGTCGAATCGATGAGTGTCTTTCCGTCGAAGGAAATCTCGCGATGGCCCTTCACCGCGCCGGAAGTCGGGCGTGGCTGCACGGGCGGCGCCTCGCTCTTCTGGATGTATTTCGGCACGGCGACACGCAGGCGCAGGCGATAGCTTACCACCTCGACCGGGCGTTCCTTCGCCGCATGGCCGTGGATCTGCGCATGGCGCTCATCGAATCGGTCCCGCGCGCGCACCATGGCTTCCGGCGTGAGCTTGCCCTCGAAGAGGCCATCGAGTGGCGTGCGCAGCTCATAGCCCTGTCCGGTGTAGCGCATGTCGAGTTCGCGCAGGAACTTCGCATCCTTCTCCGCCATGCCCTCGGCCTTCAGCTCCTCGCGGGCCTTGGCTTCGAGCAGGGCGTAGATGTCTTCCGCGTGCTCGGCGGTGATCTCGTCGAGCGGCATCAGCTCCGAGCGGATGTAGTCATGCACCACGTCCGTGCAGAGCAGGCCCAGCGCCGAGAAGGCACCCGGGCGCGGCGGCACGAGGATGCGCCGCATGTTGAGCTCTTCCGCCACGGCCGCCGCATGGACCGCGCCTGCGCCGCCGAAGGGCAGCAGGGTGAAGGCGGAGAGATCGACGCCGCGCTTGGCGGCGAAGACGCGC
>CAISZN010000046.1 GCA_903889985.1 uncultured Hyphomicrobiales bacterium
CTCTTCGCCATGGGCGAGCTCTTCTCCGAGGACATGCTTGGGGATGATCTCGAGGAATGGTTGCAGGAAAGCGCGCTCATGAAGCGCACTTTCCGCAATTGCGCCATCATCTCCGGGCTGATCGAGCGGCGCTTCCCGGGCAAGGAGAAGACCGGGCGGCAGGTCACCATCTCCACGGATCTGATCTACGATGTGCTGCGCCGCCATGAGCCTGAACACATCCTCCTGCGCGCGGCGCGGGAGGATGCAATGACAGGCCTGCTCGACCTGTCGCGACTGGCCGAGATGCTGATGCGTGTGCGGGGGCGAATCGTGCACAATCACCTTGAGCGCATTTCGCCGCTCGCCGTCCCGGTGATGCTGGAAATCGGCCGGGAGCCGGTCTATGGCGAGGCGCAGGACGAGGTGCTGGCAGAGGCTGCCGGTGATCTCATCGACGAGGCAATGGGCAGATGAGGCGGCGGGATCCATCCGGACCGCTGCGCAGGCAGGGCAGAGCGGTGAGCGGTTTCATGCAAGTGGCAGGACGTCCGGTGACTGGCGCGACGGAGCAGGCGCAGGCCGTGACCGTGCAGGGCGCAACCTTGCTGACCGACCCGACAGGCGCCCTGTTCCTTGAAGCCGAGCGCGCGCTGATCGTCGCGGACCTGCATCTGGAAAAAGGCTCGTCCTTTGCGCAGCGCCGCATCTTCCTGCCGCCCTATGACACTGCGGCGACCCTGCTGCGGCTGGCGGCCCTCATTGCCCGCACAAGACCGAAGCTGGTCATCGCGCTGGGTGATTCCTTTCACGATCGCCGCGCAGGTGAGCGCATGGCGGAGAGTGACCGCGAACGCCTGAGTGCCCTGCAGGCCGGGCGCGACTGGATCTGGATCGCAGGCAATCATGATCCTGCGCCACCTGAAGGTCTTGGAGGCGAAGCCCATGGCCACTTGCGCCTCGGCCCGCTCACCCTGCGGCACGAACCACAGGCGGGAGATGCTGCAGGCGAAATTGCCGGTCACCTGCATCCGGTCGCGCGCGTCTGGTCGAGTGCAGGGACCGCGCGGCGGCGCTGCTATGTGAGCGATGGGACACGCTGCATCCTGCCCGCCTTCGGGGCCTTTACCGGTGGTCTCAACATGATGGACGAGGCCTTTGCGCCGCTTTTCGGCGGGCCAAAATTTGCTCATGTCCTCGGCCGCGCCCGTGTCTATACTGTTCCCATGAGCCGCTGCCTGCCCGACTAGGCGCAGGCGGCAACCGGATGGCCAAAGGTCGCCGGGAGGAAACAGACAGGGAGGACGCTCGACATGGCGCAGGACGCCGCGCGCGCATTGTTCAGGCCGAATTTGAATTCGTTGCTGCGCCCGAAATCACTTGCCATCGTGGGCGCATCCGATTCCGGTCAGTGGTCGAAGGTGATTTATGAAAACCTTCAGGCCTGCGGCTATGAGGGCGCCATCCGGCTCATCAACCCACGCCGCGAGACGGTCTTTGGCGAGCGCGCCTTCAAGGATTTTGCGAGCCTTCCTGAGCCCGTCGAACATGCGGTGGTTC
>CAISZN010000047.1 GCA_903889985.1 uncultured Hyphomicrobiales bacterium
CAGGTTCACCGACAGACCCGAGATGATTGAGCCGATGAGATAGAGCGTGATCGCGGCGAGCAGCGTCTGCCGGCGTCCGATGATATCGCTGATCTTGCCATAGAGCGGCGTCATGGCCGTGGCGGTCATGAGATTGGCTGCGACGACCCACGACAGGTAGTTGCTGTTGCCCAGCGAGCGCCCGATGGTGGGCAGCGCGCTCGCCACCACAGACTGGTCCATGGAGCCAAGGAAGACCGGCAGCAGCACGCCCGCGACGATCCACAGGGTCTGGCGATGCGTCAGCGGCCCGGCTTCAATCGCAGTCGGCTTTGCTGGCGCATTCATGTCCCGGACGCCCCTCCGTTTCAGTCTGAGATGCACAAGATAGCAGCAGCGGACCCACCTTCGAAAGATAAATGCGAGCCGGTCCAGCGCGTTGACGCTGCTACCCCGCCTCATGCACATTGGACGACAGAAAATTCGCCTGGAGGAAGCGTTCATGGTTCTCGCACGTGGCTTCGCGGCCGCAATTCTGGTTGCCTGCAGCGTTCAAGCTGCAGCGCAACAAGTACCGATGACACCAGAACTCTCTGCGGTGATCGAGGCGGCGAAAAAGGAAGGCCAGCTCGACATCCGCTCCACCTCCACCGTGCTTGGCGGCGCCGAGGGCGCGAAGATTGCCCGCGAGGGCATCAAGCGCCTGTTTGGAGTCGACCTGCAGGTGAACTGGAGCCCGGGCCCCGCCTATGGCCCGCTGGCCGCCCTGCTCAACCAGGAACGACAGGCCGGGCGCAAGGCCTCAACCGACGTCTTCGCGGCAACCGCCGTGCAGATGAGCCCCTATATGGCGCAAGGCCTCTTCCAGACCGTCGCGTGGCGCAAGCTGATGCCCTCGCGCATTCCGGAGGATGCCATCGAGGCCGATGGCCGCATCATCCGCTACCGCACGGTCGTGCCATCGATCATCTACAATCTGCAGGAGGCCAAGTGGGTCCCGCAGATCAAGAGCTTCGATGACCTGCTCGATCCCAAGCTCAAGGGCAAGTTCTACACGACGCCCTTCCTCGGCGGCTTCGACGTCATGCTCTCCGACGAGAAGTGGGGCGTCACCGGCACGACGGAGCGTATCCGCAAGCTCGGCAAGCAGGTGGCGGGCCTCGTGGGCTGCGAGGGTGTCGACCGCATTGCGTCGGGAGAAATCCCGGCCCTTGTTGTCGATTGCTCAGGCGGCTGGGACCAGACGCTGAAATATCGCAACGAGAATGTCATCGGCTCCCATGTCATCCCCGACATGGCGCAGAAGCGCTATGGCTATCTGGCGGTGCCGAGCCATGCGGCCCATCCCAATGCGGGCATTCTCTACGCGCTCTATATCGACTCTGCTGAAGGCCAGTCGAAGGTCGTGCGGGATTATTTCGGCAGCGACTACGATGGCTTTCCGGATTCACTGGGCAAACGGGAAATCGATAAGCTGGAAAAAGCAGGCGCGAAGTTCGTCGATGTGACCATGGAGTGGTGGCGCTCGCACCCCGAGATCGACAAGGTCAATGAGCAGCTCGCCAAGATCGTCCGCGAGCCCTGAGCCGCATGTCGACACAGGGCATGGAAGCATCGGCACTGCCAAAGACCATGGTCACGGACTGGTCGCGCGTCGCGCTGCTGACGGCAGCGAGTCTTGCCTCCGCAGTCGTGGCCCTTTTTCTCGTCACCATCCTCTGGATGAGCCTGATCGAGGGGGCTCCCGGCGATCCGGCGCTCACCTATACGCTGGCCAACATCACGGCGATGTTCTCCGATGCCTTCACCTGGAAGGTGCTCTGGAACACGGTGCTCTTCACCCTCGTCACCCTCACCGTGTCCTTCGCGCTGGCCCTGCCGCTCGCCTTCCTGATGGAGCGCACGGACTTTCCCGGCAAGCCGGTGGTCTTCACGCTGATGACGACCGCCCTGCTGATCCCGGGCTTTGCCACCGCCCTTGGCTGGGTATTCCTGTTGCATCCGCGCATCGGCATGATCAACAAGTGGCTCGTCGCCCTGCTCGACCTGGATGGCGCGCCCTTCAACGTGGCCTCGATCCTCGGCATGGGGATCATCGAGGGCCTGAGCCTCGTGCCCGTCACCTTCATCATGACCTCGGTGATCGTGCGGCAGATGAATCCCTCACTGGAAGAAGCCGCCTTCTCCAGCGGCGCCTCCGTGCTGCAGACGGTCTCGCGCGTCACGCTGCCCATCATGTGGCCGGGCCTGCTCGCCACCGCCATCTATGTCGCAGCGCTCAGCTTCGCCGCCTTCGATGTGCCGGCGACGCTGGGCCTCACGGCCCGCATCTTCACCTTCTCGACCTATGTCTATCGCGAGGTCACGCCTTCCGAAGGCGCCCCGCAATATGGCCACGTAGCGGCGCTCAGCCTCATCATGCTGATCTTTGCCGTGCTGCTCAGCGTCTGGTATCGCCGCGTGCAGAAGCAGGCCCCGCGCTACGCCACCGTCACCGGCAAGGGCTTTCGGCCGCGCATCACCGAACTGCGCGGCTGGAAGTGGCCGGCCATCGCGGCGGTCACCTTCTTCTTCATCGTGAGCCAGTTGCTGCCCCTGCTCACGCTCGGCTGGGCCTCCGGCCTGCCCTTCCTGCGCCAGCCCTCGCCGGAAGCCTTCGCGGCGCTGTCGCTCAACCACTTCCGTAACATCCCCACCGAGCTCATCCGCAGCACCATCGGCAATACGGTCCTGCTGATGCTGCTGGTGCCGACCCTCACGCTGGCGCTGAGCGTCGCGATCTCATGGGTGGTGCTGCGCCTGAAGGTGCGGCTTGCGCCCCTCTATGACTTCCTCGCCTTCCTGCCCGTGACCATCCCCCATGTGGTCTTCAGCCTCGCCGCCCTCATCATCGCGCTCTTCGTCCTGCGTGACCGCATCCCCCTCTATGGAACGATCTGGATCCTCGTCATCGTCTATGTGATCGGGCGCCTGAGCTATGGCACGCGCATGACCAACACGGCCCTCATCCAGATCCATCCGGAGCTGGAAGAATCCGCCGCCGTCTGCGGCGCAGATACGGGCAACGTGCTTCGGCGCATCATCGTGCCGATCCTCTCGCCTGCGCTCCTCTATGCCTGGATCTGGATCGCACTGCTCACCTATCGCGAGCTCACCCTGCCGGTCATGCTCTCCACCAGCGACAGCATGCCCTTCTCCGTGCTCGTCTGGGGCTTCGTGCAGGCCTCCCAATATGGCCAGGCTTCCGCCGCCGCGCTCATGATGCTCGCCCTCATGCTGCCGCTTCTCGCCCTCTACTGGATCCTGACGCGCCGCTATGGGCTGCGCGTGGGCCGTGACCCTTGAGTGACCCCATGAAGACCATCGACATCCATCACCACATCGTCCCGCCCGGCTATCTCGCCGAGACCCGCGAACGCATCGTGCGCACCACGCCGCGTCCCGATCTCGTGACCAACTGGACGCCCGCCTATTCGCTGGAGATGCTCGACAAATACCAGATCGCCAGTGCCATCACCTCGGTCTCCGTGCCCGGCCTGTGGCTCGGCGACAGGGCCCAGACCACGCGGCTCGCGCGCATCAGCAACGACTTCGCCGCGCGCATGGTGCAGGACCACCCCACGCGCTTTGGCATGTTCGCCATGCTGCCCCTGCCCGATGTCGACGCCACGCTGGCCGAAATCGCCTATGCGGGCGATACACTCAAGACTGACGGCTTTGGTGTCTTCACCAGCTATGGCGACAAATGGCTGAGCGACCCGGACTTCTGGCCTGTGCTCGATGAGCTCAACCGCCGCAAGGCCGTGGTCTTCGTCCACCCAATTGCGCCCGCCGCCTGCATGTGGATGGCGGGCCTGCGCCCCTCCGTGGTGGAATTCCTCTTCGACACGGTGCGCGCGGTGGTGAGCCTCATCTTCAGCGGCGCTGCCAAGCAGTTCCCCGACATCCGCTTCATCTTCTGCCACGCGGGCGGTGCGCTGCCCCCCATGATCGAGCGCATCGCGCGACAGGGGGCCAACGAC
>CAISZN010000048.1 GCA_903889985.1 uncultured Hyphomicrobiales bacterium
GCCTAGTCGCGCAGAAGCTTTTCCAGCGTTTCGATTCGGTCGGCATCGCGTGCGGGCTTGTCCCATCGGATGCGGGCGATGCGCGGAAAGCGCATGGCGACGCCCGATTTGTGCCGCGTCGAGCGGTTCAATCCGTCGAAGGCAATTTCCAGCACGAGGCCTTCATCGCGATTGGCCGTCACTTCCCGGACCGGGCCGAAGCGGTTGGTCGTGTGGTTGCGCACCCACTTGTCGAGCTGCGCCAGTTCTTGATCGGTGAAGCCGAAATAGGCCTTGCCGACGGGGACAAGCTCTTGCCCGGCATTGCTCGTGCGCCAGACTCCGAAAGTGAAATCCGAATAGAGTGACGAGCGCTTGCCATGGCCACGCTGGGCATACATGAGCACGGCGTCCACATTGTAAGGATCACGCTTCCATTTCCACCACAGACCCTTCGGGCGGCCGGGAACATAGATCGAATCCCGGCGCTTGATCATCACGCCCTCGATGGCTCCAGCATCGGGGCCTGCGCCTGCGACCGCTGGATTGGCTCGGGCCTCGGCGAGTTCTTCCCAGTTGCCAAAGGGAACAAGAGGCGACAGGTCGAGCCGGCTTGATGCGCCTTGCACAATGAGGCCTTCTAGCCGCTCACGTCGTTCTGCAAAACTCAGTGGCCTCAGGTCTTCGCCCTGCGCAGCGAGAAGGTCATAGGCGCGAATATGCAGAGGGAAGTCCGCGAGGAGCTTTGCAGTCACGGTTTTGCGGTTCAGCCTTTGCTGGAGTACGCCGAAAGGCTGCACCAGGCCATTGCGCACGACGAGAAGCTCGCCATCGAGCGCAGCGCCTTCGAAGCATGCCAGATCCAGCAGGTCGAGCGCGTCTGGAAAAGAGTGAGACATCTCTTCTCCCGTTCTCGAATAGAGTCGAACCACGCGTTTGCCGCGATCGTCGAGGCCGACAACGGCCTGAATGCGAATGCCATCCCATTTCCACTCAGCTGTGAAATCGGTTGGAGTCAGGCTCGCGAAATCGCTGTCATCGATTGCATGCGCGAGCATGGGTGTGCGGAAAGGGGCAGGGTCGCGCGTGTCTGGCTTGGGCTCGCGACCTTCCACCCATGCGAAGAGGTCGAGATAGGGCGGCGAAAGCCCATGCCAGACTTCCTCGATGTCATTGGCTTCGAGATTGCCGAGCATGGCCACCGCCGTCTTGGCGAGGCGAGCGGAAACGCCGATGCGCAGGCCGCCAGTGATAAGCTTCAGAAGCGCCCAGCGCCCCGTCTCGTCGAGCGCATCCAGCCACTGTGCAATCTGGCCCGGGAGTGCCAGCTTGCTGACGCTGTGAAGCACTTCGACGATCTCACTCAGACTCGGCGCTGGCGGCTGGTTGTGTCCGCTGGCCGGACTGACAGACTGCTGCGACGGCCATAGCAACGCGACCGTCTCTGAGAGATCACCGACATAATCATAGCTCATGGCGAAGAGCACCGGATCCGTGCGCTCATTGATGAGCGTGCGGATGAGAGCGGATTTCGCATTGGCGAATTTCAATGTGCCCGTCATCGCCGCAAGCGCATAGCCGCGGTCGGGATCTTGCTCGCTGCGGAAATAGTCGGCGAGCAGTCGCAGCTTGTTGTTGCGCGAGGACTCATAGCCAAGCCTGTCGAGGAGTTCGGCGAAACGGTTCATGCCTCTGCCGCACTCTCGACGTTGGTCGTCTCTTCCTCGTCGCCATATCCCATCATGTGCAGGGGGCGCGCCTGCAGGCCGCGCAGGCTTGCCCAATGGACAAGGGCATCCTCTGCGCCATGAGTTACCCAGACTTCCGAACAGCCGGTCTCGATGACAGTTGCGCAAAGATCGTCCCAATCCGCATGGTCGGAGACGACGAGCGGAAGGCTCACACCCCGCTGGCGCGCGCGGGCGCGCACGCGCATCCACCCGGAAGCGAAAGCGGTTACCGGATCTGGAAACTTGCTCGCCCACAGGTCCTGCATGGCGGAGGGCGGGCAGATGATGATCTCGCCACCGAGCTGCGCACGATCAGCGGCCGCAACCTTGCGGATCTCGCCAAGTGCGATCCCCTGTGATTGGTAATAGTGCGTGATCTTTTCGACCGCGCCATGGATCCAGATGGGGCGATCCCATCCGGCCTCGCGGATCAGCGCCATGAGCCGCTGCGCCTTGCCCAGCGAATAGGCTCCGACAAGATGAGCCCGCTCTGGAAACAGCCGGCAGGAAGCGATGAGCTTTGCTACCTCAAGTCGTGTGTCCGGGTGCCTGAATACCGGCAGCCCGAAGGTGGCTTCGGTGATGAACGCGTCGCAGCGCAGGACTTCGAAGGGCGCACAGGTGGGGTCGCGGGCGCGCTTGTAGTCGCCGGAGCAGACAACCCGGCCATGCGCTGAGTCCATCAGGATCTGTGCCGATCCCAGAACGTGGCCCGCCGGGTGAAAGCTCACCTCCACGTCGCCGAGACGCAGGGCTTCGCCATAGGCGATGGCCTGTGTCGAGCCTGCAAATCGTTCCCCGTATCGTAATCCCATGATGGCCAAAGTCTGCGCTGTGGCCAGGACGTTGCCATGGCCCGCCCGAGCGTGGTCCGAATGTCCATGGGTGATGAGGGCCCGTGCCACTGGCCGGGTCGGGTCGATGTGAAAATCACCCTGCGCGCAGTAAAGGCCCTCGGGCGTCTGGATGAGGAGATCGCTCGCGCTCATGAGGTGAAGATAGGCCACTGCCTTCGGATTGTTAGCCCAGGTCGCAAGGTGACAAGGGCGGCGCCTCAAGCCAAGATGCTCCCAAGAGGGCGAGATGCCCCGCCTTGTTCAGGAGGAACGCCTTGGTCGCCCAGTGGAAGTGGCTTCACCCGAAGGTTCGCACCATCCTTGCCATGGCACTCGCTATGGCCGCCCCTGCCGTTGCCCGTGCCGATGCGGTGGAGGATTTTTACAGGGGCAAGGAGGTCAAGGTCATCATCGGCCTGCCAGCTGGCGGCGGTTACGATATCTATGGCCGCCTCTATGCGCGGCATCTGTCGCGGTTCCTGCCGGGCCATCCTTCGGTCGTCGTGCAGAATCAGCCGGGTGCGGCCGCGGTGCCCATGACCAATGCCATGTTCGCCCAGCAGCCTCGCGATGGCACCTCCGTCGGGGTGGGCGTTGGCTCGAATGCGACAGCGCCCCTCTTTGGCGCCTCCGGTGCGCGCTATGATGCACGCCAGCTCACCTGGATCGGCAGCCTCAATGCGGAAGTGGGTCTCGTTGTCTCCTATAAAACCTCGCCGGTGAAGACAGCGCAGGATCTCTTCACAAAAGAGCTGATCGTTGGGGGCTCCGGCGCCACAGACGGCAATGTCATGTTCCCGACGGCGATGAACAAGGTTCTTGGCACGAAGTTCAAGGTGATCCCCGGCTATGGCACGACCAATACGGTTGCCATGGCCATGGAGCAGAAGGAGATCGAAGGCGCTGGTAGCTGGCACTATTCGTCGATCTCGACTAACAAGCCGGAATGGCTGACGGACGGCTCGCTCAATATTCTCGTGCAGCTTGCCCTGAAGCCGCATCCCGACGTCGCGAAGTCCGTGCCCATCGTCACCGATCTGGCAAAGACTCCGGAGCAGCGTTCGATCCTGGAGCTGATCTTTGCCCAGCAGGACATGGGGCGGCCGATTTTCGCGCCGCCCGGCATCCCCGCTGATCGGGTCGCGGCCCTGCGTAAAGCATTTGACGACATGGTGCGCGATCCTGAGTTCCTGAAGGATGCGGCCTCCCTGAAACTCGAGATCAACAGGCCAATGCCGGGAGTGGAGATGGAGGCGCTGATCAAGCGCCTCCACGATTTGCCCCCTGACATCGTGCACAAGGCTGCCGAAGCCATCGTGGTCGGTGGTTAGTCAGCCAACAGCTTCAGGCGCTCGGCTCGTTTCGGTCATCATGCGGCGGCTCTGCGTCTGCCGCAGTTCCTCGATGGCATTTTCAATGCTGTCGCGCTGTCTTTTCAGCATCTCGATCTGTTCGACGATGAGCGCATCGTCGAGGGCGAGCTGGTAGGCAGGTCCGGATTCCCGCTCGCTGACCTCGAGAAGGTCGCGGATTTCCGACAGGGTAAAGCCCAGGTGCTTGCCCTTGAGCACGACCTCCAGACGGGCGCGGGTGCGATGATCATAGAGACGGGTCATTCCCTGGCGAATGGACGCAATCAGTCCACGGTCCTCATAAAAACGAAGGGCTCTCAAAGTGATGTCATAATGGCGGGCCATCTCACGGATCGTCCAGAGATGCTCCGGGACAACCCCGGTCCGCGGGCGGTGGTCTTGCATCTTCAAGCTCCTGCTAATCGACGCCGCTGCCCCCGAAGCGGTGAAGAGATGAGATCGCAGGTTCCGTAAAGATGCAACTAAAAATTGTATATATTTCATCGCACAACCTAATCAGGGCGCAACATCCTGAAACGGGCTGCATTTTTGGCAAGATTGTGCCAAAACCGGTCAAGCTTAACTGGTTATTTACCATGCTGAACCGACAGTCCGGCAGGGGACCCGCAAGCCCGGCGCTACCCACGTCTGGAAAGTTGTCGAGGATTGGGGCTTAGGCAGGGACTGATTCGTCCCGTTGGACGCGATATGAACAAAGCCGTTCCTTGGAGCATCAAAGGGGTTGATTTCGACGCGCGCGAGGCGGCCAAGGAGGCCGCGCGCCGCTCGGGAATGACGCTGGGCGAATGGCTGAACAGCGTGATTGCTGATCAGGCTGCGGAGTCCGGGGTCGAGATCGACGAAGTTGACGACACTGAGAGGCTCGAGGCTGTGGCCTCGCGTCTGGCCCGCATGTCTCGCGGCGGCCCGCGCAGAAGTCGCGACGATTATGAAGATGAGATGCCGCGCTCGCCCCGGCGGCGCATGCAACCGGAAGCCCGTCCGCGCCTTGCGCCTGTGCCGGCACCGCGCGACTATGACGCCGAAATGCTGCTCGATCAGGCTATCCAGGCCTTCGAGAAGGGCTCGCGCCATGCAGCCCAGCGCACGACGGCAGCTCTTTCCCGCGTGGTTGAGCGCCTCGAGGAGATCGAGGAGAAGCTTGAGGAACGCGTCGCCGCCCCTGCGCCCGCTTCGCGCGGTGCCCGGGCGCAGCTCGCCCGCATCGAGGAACAGCTTGAGACGTTCAACGAGCCTGTTGTCGAGCCCGCGAAGGCAGGGCGATTCAGCGGATTTGGCCGCAGCCGGTCTGATTCTGAGCGGCCATCGCCCGCATCGGCACGAGTTCAGCCGCCAGCTCCCATGGTTCGCGATGAGGGTGTCGCACGTCTCGAAGCCCGGATTGGGGACCTGATTGACGCGCTGACGGAGCAGAAGGCAGCCCCGCCGGTCAGCAGGCAGGCACCGCCGCCGCCAGTACCGCCGCGGCCGTCCCATCGCCTCCCCATCGCGACCCGGACACCGGCCGCACCGGCCCGCACGACGATCGCAGATGCTGTGGCCCAGATCACCCGGCGCCAGCGCGAGCTCGATGGCGAGGTTGCGACGGCGGCTCCCGCACCAGCTCCCCCAGCCACACCTGCCCCCCCTTCGCAGCCATCTCCGGACTTCGGCATCCTGCAGAAGGACATTGCGGCGCTGTCGGCTCGCCTCGAGGACACCCGCCGCGATCTCATCGAGCGTGACGAGCGTCGCCAGGCCAGTTCCGCCGAACGCGCCCGCACCGCTGCTGCGGCCGATCCGGGCCCGGAAATTTCCATGCTGCGCCGGCAGATCGAGGATCTGTCACGTGGCTTTGCCCAGCTCGCCTCCCGCGAGAACCTGACATCCCTCGAATCCGCGGTTCGTGACCTCTCGCAGCGCGTCGAGGCCTCCCGTCAGGGCGGTATTGGCGACAGCGTCCTTCGCCCGGTTGAAGAACTCGCAGCCGACATCCGCCGCTCACTCTCCAATCTGCCGGCAGCCTCTGTCTTCCAGTTCATTGAGTCCGAAATCCGCAGCCTGCGGACGCGCCTTGATACGATGCAGGGGAATGCGCTCGACCCGCGTGCTTTCCAGGATCTTCAGGCGCAGACCGCTGAAGTTCGCGCCATGCTTTCGCAGGCGCTGGCCCAGCCGGTCTCGCTCGACAGCATTGAACGCAAGATCGCCGGCCTCACCGACCGCGTTGACATGCTGGCCCGCCATGGTGGATCGCCCATCGATTCCGCCGCGGTGATCCAGAGTATCGGAGACATTCGAGGAACGCTCGATGCGGCCCTCGGCAATGGTGTGCTTGCCCAGCTCGGCACCCGCATGGATGCACTGGTGCAGCGCTTCGAGGCTGCGGCCCTCGCGCCGCCCGCCGTTGATCGCCTCTCGGAGCGTATCGACGTGCTTGGCCGCAAGATTGATGATGCGGTATCCCAGTCCGGCGCCAATGATCAGCTCGATCGACTGACCCAGAGCATCGAGACGGTCCGTCGCTCGCTTGACGGCCGCCCCGAACTGGCACCGGCAAAGTTCGATACAAGCGCGCTAGAAATGATGATGCGCGATCTCGCCGATAAACTTGAGCGCCCGCCGATCGCGCGCGCTGATACGTCGAAGCTGGAATCCATCGTCAGCACCATTGCCGAAAAGCTCGAGGAAGCACCTTCCTCCGACATGCGGCAAATCGCGTCGCTGCAGAAGGAAATTTCGCGCCTCGCAGACCAGATCGAACGCGTTGCACCGGTGGTCGATGCACAGCGTCTTGAGGACATGGTTGCGGATCTGTCCGGCAAGCTTGCTGGGGCAGGGGCACCAGCCTCGGACCTGCGTCTTGCCGAAGCGCTGAGTGCACAGATTGCCGAACTCGGTACACGTGTCGATGCCGCCCAGAATCTTCAGGATCGGACACTGGCCGAAGACCTGCGCTCGGAAATGGCGCATCTTGCAGAGCGTATTGAAGCCGGCCAGATGCAGATCAACCCGCGTGCGATCGAGACGATCAGTGAGCAGATCACCATGCTCAGCGATCGCCTCCAGGTGAGTGATCAGAGCGCACGCGTGCTCGCCTCCCTTGAAACCGCCGTGAGCGATCTCTTCGGACGCATCGATGACATGCGAGATGCGACGCTGGGTGCAGCAGAATCGGCCGCCCGAGTTGCAGCCCGCGAAGCGGTTCGTGAAGTTCTGGACGTCCAGCCAGGAAGCGCCGGGGTTTCCAGCGAAGCCCTGACGCGAGAATTGCTCGACCTGCGCTCCATTCAGGATGCAGCGGATCGGCGAAATCATTCCACCCTGACGGCGGTGCATGAAACCCTCGAGAAGATCGTCGATCGCCTCGCCGTGATCGAAGATGATTTCGCGGAAGTGCGCCCAGAGCCACTCCCGCAGATGGCCAAGCCTAATGGCCAGCGCGCAGCCCCTCCGAAGGCCGATGCGCCACCGGTCGCGCGCGTGGAGACAGAAGGTCCGGCGATCGCGGTGCGCCCGCCCGAGCCGCGGAGCCGAAGCGCTCCGCCATCGATCGACGAGCTCATCGAACCGGGGTCGGGCGCTCCTTCGTCGCGCCGTGCGCCCGAAGCGCCTGTTGAGGCTCCCGTAGCCTCGAAGCAGGCGAGTTTCATAGCCGCGGCCCGCAGTGCCATGACGCGTTCGGGAAGTGGCAAGGCAGTCAAGGCTGAAAAGGCTGCTGCTTCAAGTCGCGAAATGGCGCCTGAAGCGACCGCTCCCAAGGTCGATGCTCTTGCTGAAGCGCGCGAGCAGGCTCGTGCCGCTCATCTTGCTGCCCTTGGCGAGGTGGCGTCAGATGCGCCCGCGAAGTCGAACGACAATGCCGAAGGTGCCTCGGCGCTTGGCCGTGTCCGCGGCTACATCAATGGGCACCGCCGCGTGGTGATTGCTGGCCTGGCCTGCATCGCCACGATTCTTGGCACGTTGCAGGTCATCCGGATCTTGCGGCCACAGGAGCCAAACTCTGCCGTGGTGGAATTCAGCGCGCCGGCGACACCATCGCCAGTCGCGCCCAAGGCCGATCCCGTGCCGCCAGCAACGGCTCCGACAGAGCCCCAGCGTCAGGGCGCACTCGATGCCACGGCACCCAAGGTTGCGGGCAACTTTACGCAGTTACCCATCGATCTGAGCCAGGCGCAGCGGTTCGCCAAGGGTGATCAGCCAAGCGACCCGACGGCAACCGGTTCCATCGGGCCGGCAGCCACGGCGCCGCGCCTGACGCTGACGGCCGCGGTTGCAGCCGGGCAACCTGCCGCGCAGTATGAAATGGCGACACGTTATGCTGATGGTCGCGGAGTCAACCGTGACTTGCAGCAGGCACGCTTGCTGTTCGAAAAGGCAGCGCAGCAGAATCTCGCACCGGCGCAGTTTCGCCTGGGTGCCATCTTCGAGCGAGGCGTGGGGACGGATCGGGACCTTCAGAAGGCCCATGATTACTATCTTCGCGCTGCCAATCAGGGCAACATTCGTGCCATGCACAATCTTGCCGTGCTGAGCGCGGAAGGTGTCGATGGCAAACCCGACTATGCAACGGCTGCCAGCTGGTTCCAGAAGGCCGCCGAATATGGCGTGCGCGATAGCCAGTATAATCTGGCGATCCTGATTGCCCGTGGCCTTGGCACGGAGCAGAATCTGAAGGCCTCATGGATGTGGTTCTCTCTCGCAGCCGCCCAGGGCGATGCGGATGCGGAGAAGAAGCGCGA
>CAISZN010000049.1 GCA_903889985.1 uncultured Hyphomicrobiales bacterium
AGCGGCTGTGGCGCGGTTCATAGTCGTTGAGCAGGATGATCTTGGCGGTGGTGCCGCCCATGTCGAGGGCGATGGTCTGCGGCGCACCGATCTGGCGCGCCACATGCTGGCCAAGGATCGCGCCACCCGCCGGGCCCGACTCCACGAGCCTGATCGGAAAGCGCATGGCAGTCTCGACCGAGGTGAGCGAGCCAGACGACATGATCATCAGCAGCGGGCAGGTTGCGCCCGCCAGTTTCAGCTTGTCGGCGAGCCGCGCGAGATAGCTCGCCATGAGCGGCTGCACATAGGCATTGCCTGCGGTGGTGGAGGCGCGCTCATATTCGCGGATCTCCGGGCAGACCTCGTGGGACACGCTCACATAGAGGCCGGGGATTTCCGCATTGAGAATGTCGCGCACACGCGCTTCGTGAGCGGAGTTTGCGTAGGAATGCATGAAGGAGATCGCAACCGACTGCACCTGCGCCTTGCGCAATTCCGGCACCAGCGCGCGCACGCTGGCCTCATCCAGCGGCAGCAGCACGCTGCCATCCGCAGCGACGCGTTCGGTGACTTCAAACCGCAAGGGGCGTTCCACCAGCGCTGGCGGGCGCACCATTTCAAGATCATACTGGTCGAAGCGATGGCCAAAGGCGAATTCGAGCGTGTCGCGAAAGCCCTTGGTGGCGATCAGCGCCGTTCGTGCGCCGCGTCGTTCGATGATGGCATTGGTGGCCAGCGTCGTACCGTGGATGATGAGCTCGACCTGCGAGGGCGAGACTCCGGCTTCGCCCAGCACCTTGGTGATGCCGTTGAGCACGCCTTCTTCGGGGGCATGGCCGGTGGTCAGCACCTTGCCGGAGGTATAGGCGGAGGGGCCCTGCAGCACCACATCTGTAAATGTGCCGCCGATATCGACTGCAAGTCGGTAGCCCGTCATCCTGTCTCACTCCCCATTGGTGCTGTCTGCATAGTCGATGCAGAGCATCGGAATCAACAAAGCGGGACCGTCCACTTTGCAGATGCGGTTGTTTGTCGCTTGGGCGGCGGCCTCCGCCCACACTTGTGCTCTACGCCGGCGGCCACTCATCCTCACCTTCTCCCCGCCCGCGGGGAGAAGGGGCGGAAGCATCGATCTTCAATGCCGAAGAAGCAGCACGCATCAACGGGCCCGCACGCCCTCTCCCGCTTGCGGGAGAGGGTTGGGGTGAGGGCCTGCGGCATAGGGCGAGTGAACGGCAGAAGGTGGCCCGAACCACTCGACGGTCCCTGCATGGCCGCGCATACTCATCCCACGCCGCGCCAGACGGCATGCAGGGAGGACACCATGGGCGCACCAGTCCCCAACAAGATCGACGTGCCACCGAAGCATTGGGATGGCGCCTTCGCGCCGAGTTCCTGCCTCGTCATCATCACAACCATGGATGATCAGGGGCGTGTCAATGCGGCCTCCTTCGGCACCTGCACACGCGTCTGCCATGACCCGGTGCACATCTCCTTCACCTGCGCGGTGGGCAAGGACACGACCAACAACATCCTCGCCAATGGCCAGTTCGTGGCCAATATCGTGCCCTTCGAGCAGGATGTGCTCGACAAGGTCCTGCTCTGCGGCCTGCCCTTTAGGCCGGGCGTCGATGAGCTTGAGCGGGCGGGGCTGACCGCGCTGGCCTCAAGGGTGGTGAAGCCCCCCCGCATCGCGGAGTGCCGAACCCATTTCGAATGCTCTGTCGCCTGGACCCACCAGTGGCTGCATCGGGTCATGGTCTGCGGCAAGGTCGAGGCGGTGAGCATCGACGAGGGCTGCATGACGGACAGGGGCGAGATCGTCTGGGACCGCGTGAAGCCGGCCCATTACTGCGGCGCGCCCTATAAGGACCGCTTCGTGCCCGTCTATAACGCGCCCCTTCGTGCGAAGTGGACCTACGATGGGCGGGACGAGGAATTCCGGGAGGGCCAGAACTGGCGTGAAGCTTTTCAGAGTAAGGACTGATTAACCCTAAGGATTCGTAATGGCTCTTCGAATAGCGTCAAGGATAAGGAAGTTATAACCAACAATATGAATCACACATGACGTTTGTTACGTTTGGTTTATCTTGATGTTGCCCGTCCCTTCAAGGGACGGTGCTCGTCCGGAGCCTAGTTCATGCGTTCATCCGTGCTCGTGTCCCTTCTGGCGCTGGCTATTGCCCTGCCGGTTGCCCCCTCCCTTGCCGCAGGCGCCGGCCCTGTCGTCATTCCCGGCATCGGTCCGGAGCAGGCGCCCGCCTATGCGATGCAGCCGGTTGCAGCACAGCCACGCTACGCATCATCGTCGCGCCAGCAGAGCAATCTTGGCGGGGGCTTCCTTGAGCTTCTGCTGACGGGTCGTGATCCCTCTCCCGCAGAGCTTCCGGCCCCTGATTCGGCCTATCCGCGTGGCACAAGGCCCCAGCCCGGCCTCACGGCCGCTCCCCGGATTCAGGCTCCTGCAGCCGCTCCCCGGGTTGAGACGGCGGCCTTCGGCGCCCAGACCGCGCCAGCTGCGACGCCCAGGCTCTCGGTCCAGCGTGGGCTCGACCCGGCCTTTGTCCGGCAGGAGGTCGACTACGACAGCAAGTACCCGGCCGGCACGATCATCGTGCACACCCCCAGCCGCTACCTCTATCTCGTGCTCGGCAATGGTCGCGCGCTGCGCTACGGCATCGGCGTCGGGCGTCCGGGCTTTGAATGGGCCGGCGAGAAGCGCGTCACCCGCAAGGCCGAATGGCCGGATTGGACGCCGCCCCCGGAAATGCTGAAGCGCCGCCCTGATCTGCCGCGCCACATGGCTGGTGGGCCCGAGAACCCGCTGGGCGCCAGGGCGCTCTATCTGGGCTCGTCCCTCTACCGGATTCACGGCACGAATGAGCCCTATACGATCGGGCATAACGTCTCGTCCGGCTGCATCCGCATGATGAACGAGGATGTCACCGACCTCTATGACAAGGTGCCGGTCGGCGCTCGCGTCATCGTCATGTAAGTGGCGCGGACTGCGGGGCGCCTGCCGCGCAGTCCGGCCAGCCATCGCTCAGACGTCGGCGGTGTCGTCGCTGCTGTCCCAGCCGGACTCAGCGCTGTCAGCTTCCGCGTCATCCCGCTGATCCTGCTCCCTGAGGTCCTGGGCACTTGGCCCGGCATAGGCAGCGCTGCTCGGGGCAGCATCAGGAGCGGGCTCATTGCCGATCCGACCCTGCGGCAAAGGATCGAACCCGCCGTCATTGGTGCCTTGATAGCCTGAGCTGATTCCGTAGGAATTATGGTGGCCCTCAAAAAGGCCACGGATCGAATTGGCCAGAAGCATTCCGCCAGCAACGCCCGCGGCTGCGCCCAGTGCACCCTTCAGGAAGCTGCCACCCTGCTGGGCAGGGGGTTGCTGCCATGCGCCAGCCTGCGGGCCCTGCTGCCAGGGTGATTGAGGCGGTTGCTGGGCTTGTGGCTGGAAGGCGGCAGGGTCGGACGTCGTGCGGCCCCATGGGGATGCGCCGGTTGAGGGTACGCTGGTGCGAGGAGCTGGCGCGGGAGGGGCGGAGCCGAAGATCGACTGGCCAAGGCCACCCAGGAAGCTGCCCTGCTGGGGCTGCGCCGGGGCCTGCGCCTGCTGCTCAAGTTCGGCTACCCGCGCCTCAAGCTGCTGGAGCTTCTGGTTGGCGGCCTGCAGGGCCTGTTCCTGTACGATAACGGTTTGCGCCAGCAGATAGGGCGCATAGGGCTGCTCGCGCACGCAGTCGGCGATCAGGCTTTCCGCCTGCGGATCGCGATACTGGCCCGATGCAGAGCGGGTCCTGTCAAAGAGCCCGGCAAGAAGCTGGCGTTCTTCGGGGGTCATGGCTGTCTCCCTCAACGCGGGATTGTCCCGCGACGCTGATATGGGTGGCACCATCGCGGGCGCCAAGTGCACCTGTGCACATCGTGAGCCCGGCTATAAAAGAAAAAGCCCCCGCGCGAGGCGCGGGGGCTTCCCAGATCGCTCAGGCGATCAGATTACTTGATGTCCTTGCCCTGCAGGGCAAAGGAGATCGTGCCGACAAATGCGGTGCCGCAGTAGTTGGAACGAACGTTCGACTGGATGGCCGGGCCAACGTTGGTCGGGCCGGTGATGGCGGCGCAATCACGCTTGCTCAGGCTCGAACCATGGACGCGCAGGTCCAGGGTAGCGAACTTGTAGGTGTAGGAAGCGCCGACATTGTAATAGGTGTAGTCGGGCAGGTTGCGGACACCGGTGAAGGGTGTGTGACGCACGTCCGTGGTGCCGAGGAACTGACGGCCGAGCTCGCCGGAGATGGCGAAGTCACCGAAGGTATACTTGGCAGTGCCCGAAACGTAGGTGCCCGGAGCATGGGTGTCGATGTAGCTCGGGGTGTAGAACAGGTTGGCGCCGATGCTGAAGGAATCGGTGATGTTATAGCCAAGCTTGCCATAGAGCTCGAACCAGCTCGGGTTGGTCACCCAGTTGCCGCCCCACACAGTGGTGCCGGTCGTCGGGGTCGTGCCGAGGCCCGGGTACAGGTAGCCCCAGATACCAACGTCAGCAGAGAAAGCGCCCCAAGTGCCGCGCAGGCCGCCGTAGGTGTCGAGTTCCATCGCCGGGCTGACGTCGATGTTCGTCAGCTTGATCGACTCGCCGGAAACGCCAACGTAGCCCTGATAGGTGTCGTTGAAGTTGTAGCGCAGCTCGCCGGAAGCCGTGACGCTCGGAGCGTTGTTCGACTGGCTGATGCCGCGGAAGATGTAGTTCGAGGTCAGACCGCCACCGATCTGGAAGTCCCAGGGAGACGCGACGACAGGAGCCGCGACCGGGCTCTTCTTGCTCGGCAGGTCAGCCGCCTGGGCGGTCAGCGCCGACGCGGCGAGAACGACGGAAGAGGCTACAAGTTTCAGGCGCATAGTGTACTCCGATGGAGGCTTGAATTCATGGGTCGAAATTGCGGCGGCGCACCCGTTTTGACAAGTGACTGTTCTAAGCAGACTGCCTAAGCAATAAGCAAATGACGGTCCGGAAGCGATAGAGTTTATGATTGTGACAATTTTGGCACGACAATTCAGGCCGGTCTCCGGCGGAATATTGGCAATCCTGAGCGAGGTGACTGCAAAAGAGGCGGGTCCCGCTTCGAACAGCCGCCGATAAGCAGGAATGGTGAAGGTTCACAACCGTCTAGGCCGTGGCCTGCAGGGATTCGATGCGGCCCGATTCGGGTTGACGGCCCCTGCCGGAACCTGTGCTTCGGGTCGACCCCTTTCACCAGCCCGGCGGTCGCGCAGCGGGCATGGTCGCAGGGTGTGCGCCCCCATCACTGCGTTGCCGGTTCAAAAAAATCCCGATGCATGGATCAGTGGTGAAACCCGGTCGCGGCCGTCAGGGCATCGGGAAGCAGACCACCCTGCGCCCAGTCCAGCAATTCGATCGTGTGGACGATCGGCAGGTCTGTTCCCAGCCCGATCTGGGTGATGCAGCCAATGTTGCCTGTGGCGATGGCCTGAGGCCGCGTGCGCTCGATATTGGCGACCTTGCGGGCCCGCAGGCGAGCGGCAATCTCCGGCTGGAGGATATTGTAGACACCTGCCGAGCCGCAGCAGATGTGCCCCTCGGGGACGTCCTTCACCACAAAGCCCGCATTGCGCAGAAGGCGCTTGGGAAGATCCGTGATCTTCTGCCCATGCTGCATCGAACAGGCTGAATGATAGGCGATGACCTGCCCGGTCTCACGTCCCTTGGGAACATCGAGGTCAGCCAGATATTCGGTGATGTCACGCGCCAGCTCCGAGACGCGCGCCGCCTTCTGGGCATAGGCGGGGTCCTCGCGCAGCATGAA
>CAISZN010000050.1 GCA_903889985.1 uncultured Hyphomicrobiales bacterium
CATCGGTCCGAGTGCTTCCATGGAAGTTCGCTCGGCCAGCGGTTCGAAATGGGACGAGACGATCTCGGGGAATTCCGTCAACCTTGAACAGGAATTGATGAAGTCAGGCGAGGTTAATCGGGCCTACGCCCTGACGACCGGGGTCGCCAAGGCCCTCCAGCATCTGTACATGACGACGGTGAAATCCTGATGTTGGATCCCATCCAGGCCAGTCTTCGGATCGCCGCCTCCGGCCTTCAGGCGCAGTCTTCGCGCATCAAGGTCGTGTCGGAGAACATGGCAAATGCGCAGTCGACGGGAAATACGCCTGGCGCGGATCCGTTTCGAAGGAAGACCATTTCTTTCGAAAGCGAGATGCAGCGCGCGGAAGGTGTAAGCCTGGTTCGTATCAAGGATACGGGCGAGGATCAGTCCGACTTCAAGACCGAATACAACCCCGGTCATCCGGCCGCTGACGCCAATGGTTACGTGAAGCTTCCAAATGTCGATCTCCTCGTGGAGAGCGCCGATATGCGTGAAGCCAATCGCTCCTACCAAGCCAATATCCAGGTCATCAAGAGCACCCGTGAACTCTTCAGTATGACCATCGACCTGCTCAAGGGCTCGACATCATGATTTCAGCGCTTTCCCTGTTAACTCCATCGCTCGGTCCCAACCTTTCCGCCGCAACGCGGAAGGTCCAGGAAGCGACTGTGGGATCCTTCACGGATATGCTGAGCAGCATGGTGTCTCAGGGTGTCGATAGTGTCCGCCAAAGCGAGAAGACCGGCATAGAGGGGATCGAGGGCAAGGCTTCGACGCAGGATGTGGTCGATGCCGTGATGTCTGCCGAACGCTCACTGCAAACGGCCATCTCCATCCGTGACAAGGTGGTGTCGGCCTTCCAAGAAATCAGCCGTATGCCGATCTGAGGATTAATCATGAGAGCCTTGGCCATTGCGGCAACGGGTATGAGTGCGCAGCAGCTTCATGTTGAAGTGATCGCCAACAATATGGCGAACATCAATACGACGGGCTTCAAGGGTGCGCGCGCGGAATTCAGCGACCTGCTCTATCAAACCGAGCGCCTTCAAGGCGTGTCGAACCGGGGCAAGGATGCTGTGGTGCCAGAGGGCGCGCAGGTCGGTCTTGGAGTGCGCACGGCTGCTATTCGCACCATCAATATCCAGGGTGCGCTTCAGGCAACGGGTAACCAGCTCGATCTGGCCATGACCGGTCGCGGTTGGTTTCAGGTCACCGGACCTGCCGGCGATACGCTCTATACCCGCGCTGGTGCCTTCAATACAAATTCGGCCGGCCAGATCGTGACGCTTGATGGCTATGCACTGGTTCCTGCAATGACTGTTCCTGCTGGCGCAACTGCTGTCAATGTCAGTGAATCCGGATTGGTCACAGCCACCTTAAGTGGCCAGACCGCCCCTGCGGCGGTCGGGCAGCTGACTGTTGCCAACTTTGCAAATGAAGTTGGCTTGCAGGCGCTCGGCGGAAATCTGTTTCAGGCGACCGATGCCTCGGGGCAGCCTGTGACCGGCGTTCCGGGAGATCCTGGATTTGGTACGGTCAAGCAGGGCTATCTCGAAGGCTCGAACGTGGATCCGGTCAAGGAGATCACCGAGCTCATCACCGCGCAGCGGTCCTATGAGATGAATTCCAAGGTCATTCAGGCC
>CAISZN010000051.1 GCA_903889985.1 uncultured Hyphomicrobiales bacterium
AAGATCAGCTGCAGCACGGCCTTGTCCTGATCAGTCTTGGCGAGGTCCGTCACCAGCGGCACACCCTTGAGGTCGTCATGCTTCGACAGGCCAAGCTGGAGGACCACATTGAGCTTCTTCTCGGCAATCCAGTTCGGCCGCGACGACTTGATGCTCGACCATGACCAGCCGCAGCGGCCCGCAACCTCGCCCCGCTCCAGGGCAAGGGTCACATCGTTGCCACCGGGATAGCCATTGATGACCTGCATCCTGGTCCCGAAAATTCCATTAATGACCCGCGGGAACTGATCGTCATCACTCCCCGCCCCCGCAGCTCCCACGATCACCGGCTTTTGCTGAAGATCGGCGAAGGTGGTGATGCCGCTCGTATGCCAGGTCACGCAGGCGGAGACTTCGTTGTTGGCACTGCCGATCCAGCCATAACGCGTTGCATCGAACTGAATGCCTTGCCGCCCCAGCAATTTGTCGAAAGGCGCGCCGCGCCCAATGGTGCCGAAGACGGTTCCGTCCCTGGGTGCAAGCGTCGCAAGCCAATTGGCGAGCCGAACGCTCCCGGCACCCTCCATGTTTTTTGTCACGACGGAAGGATTGCCCGGCACATGCTTGCCGAAATGGCGAGCCAGCAGTCGCGCATAGACGTCATAACCGCCGCCTGCCGAATAGCCGATGTAGATCTCGATGGTCTTGCCTCGATAGAATTCCGCAGCCTCCTGCGCACGGACTGCCGAAGCCAGAGTGAGCGAAGTGGCGAGCCATAGGCCCGTGGTTCTCAGAAGCCCCATCATCCATTCCCCCCCTGATCCGGCTTGGCCGGTTTTGTTGGGTGTGAGGATATGAACCGCTTTGAGCCTCAGCAAGGGCCAAGTGGCCACTTGCATCATCAGGTTGCGAACGGCAAAGTTCCCAAAACTGAAAAAGTTGATCAGGGAAGGAATGATTCATGAGCGCCTGTTCGCGTCTCGCCAGTCGCGGTTTGTCCGCATTGGCTGGCCTTTTGATCCTCGGCTGCCTTGCCGCAGAGCCCGTGCGGGCCGAGCCGGCTGACTTCGCCTACTACAAGGGCAAGACCGTTCGGATCATCGTCGGCTTCTCGGCGGGCGGCGGCTTCGACCTCTATGCTCGCATGATCGCCCCCTATATCGGCAAGGCGCTCGGCGCCAATGTGATTGTCGAGAACCAGCCGGGTGCCGGCGGCATCACCGCCACGAACCGCATGATGACGGCACCCCCGGATGGTCTGCAGATCATGCTGGTCAATGGTCTTGCCGCAGCCTTCGGTCAGTTCACCGAGCAGCAGGGCGTGCGCTACGACCTCGCCAAGCTCGAACACCTGGGCACCGTCAGCGGCAACCCCTGGGTTTGGCTCGTCACCGACAAATCCCGCTGGAAGACTGTCGCCGACGTTTTGAACGAGAAGCGCAAGTACATGTGGTCGGCTGGCGGCCCCATCGACGGACTGTCGGATGGCGCAGCCTTTACCTGCGAAGCCCTGAAGATCGACTGCAATATCGTTCTTGGCTATCCGGGCAGCAATGACAGCGCCAATGCCGTCGCCAAGGGTGAGATGGACATGCTCTATGTCGTCGATACCTCTGCTGCAAACTATGTCGCCGCCGGAGACATTCGCGTGCTCGCCACGATCAGCCGCACGCGCTCGAAGCTCTTTCCAAATGTCCCGACAATCTATGAGGCGACGAAAGTTCCCGAGGCAGGTGCGACCCTGCTCGACTTTCACTCCACCGCGGAGAAGCTGGGCCGCATTCTCGTGGCACCACCTGGGACTCCGGCTGAAAGGCTTGCGGCCCTGCGTGATGCAACGCGGGTCGCCCTCACAGATCCCGCCCTCATTGCCGAGGGTGATCGCACCCAGCGCAATGTCGAGTTCGTGGGCGCAGAAGAAACCCGCAAGGCCACGATTGGTGTCGTCTCCGACCCCACGCCGAAACAGAAGAAGCGCATGATCGACATCCTCAACAAGGTCGAGAAGAAGTAGCGGCAATTTTCAGCGGACCAGAACCGCTGATCCGCCACTGGTCACCGGAGGGGCATCCGTTGAAAGCAGCGTCACTCCGTTGGCATAGCTGACGATACCAATCGGTCCCTGTGTCAGCTTCACCTGTGACTCCGAATCCCAGACCATGCTGTTGGCCACCCAGGTGATCGCTGCCAGCATATCCTGCGACCATGAATGAATTTCGATGTTCCAGCTGGGCGAATAGATCACCCCCGACCAGGAATTCTTGTCAAGGCTCGTGATGGTGACATTCGCCTTCGCGAGATTGCTCGGCATGAAGATGAGATAGCCCGCATATGGCCCGGAAGTCGGCGCGGTCAGCAAGGTTGAAGACCCGGTGACATCGATGGTAGCCGTCCCATCGACGAAATAGAAGGTGACCCCGTTTCCGCGCGAGTTGCCGGTAATGGTGAGTTTGCTCGAAGCTGCCCCACTCGCCGTGCGAATGTAATAGATCCCAGAGGGGATCGTGCCAGCGAACAGGACATTTCCGCAATAGGTTGCATTCGGCGTTGGTCCGACAATCGTCGTGCCCGAATAAGTATTGGAGGGCGTACAATCGCCCGGGCTGACACTTGGCAATTTCCCAAGGAATGGATCAACCGTCGCCGCTGAGCAACTCGGCCCAAGGCCCGGTACTGATCCCTGCACCGCGCCGACGGCACAAAAGCTTCCGAACTTGAAGTTTGAATCACTGACGAAGATTGCTGCCTTTCGGGCTGTGTCGGAATCCTCCCAATGATCGAGCGTGTTACGGGCGCCTGAGCCGTCGGAGTCCACGCGCACGTCGCAAGTCGATGCATCCAGAGATGAGTTGCTGCGGCTGGAAAAGGCATGCTGCATCGTCGGATCAAGCAGGAGGATGCATGTCGGCAAGCCGCTCGGCGGCTGTGCGCTGGTCCCGGTCATCGCGGTCGCGGAGAGGGTCATGCCGATGGAAGGAGCCACGACAGACATGATCGTCGTGGGAACGCTGATGGAAGCAGTTGTCGTGACGCTGCCATCGCTATTCAGGACAGTGGAGCGACTGAGCACCGAAAAGTTCTGACTATTGAGCGTGGCATCCAGCAATTGGTTGGCGGTTGCGACCGGATCGCCGCTGGTATCGACCGCGGCGGCAAGAACCGCCCCATCAAGGCTTGCTTGCGCAGCCGCCGTAGCACTGAGCGCCCGGCCGTAGTCGACCGACGCACCAATCGCCAACATAAGCGGCACCATCGTGATCCCGAAAGTCACAGCAACATTGGCTTTGCGGTCTTGAATGAAACGAAGTGCGATCCGGTGCAGCATGATCATGCCTCCCCCATCGAAAAGCAAAATTGCGATCAACTAGGAGGTCAGGCTGTGAGAGCACGCAGCTAACATCAAGCCTTTGCTAAGATCAGCACCACCCACGTCTTAAGATGTGGAGAGAAATTCGTCTTATTATTCCGGGAAAAGCCGACAAGTCACAGTCCATCTCCCTGAGGCATTGCAGATCCAGCAAGGTTTGAGGGATTTGCGACAAGTTTCTGATAAATTCGAATGGTCAACCATTGCCGGTGGCCCGGCCGGCGAAGCGTTGGGTGGCACACCCCATTGACATCCCTGCCCCAGCTGCGCTCCCATGGTCTCAAGCAAAACATATGGGGAGAAATGCCAGATGGATTCCAAGCGCCGAAATCTGCTCAAGGTCACCGCCGCAAGTGTCGGCATGGCGCCGCTCATGGTTCGCCAGAGCCTGTCGCAGGTCCTCGACCCGGACGTGGCCGAGCGCGGTCTGTATCCTGCCAAGGGGCTTCCAGGTGGCGGGCAGATGGAAGTGCGGATGATGCTCGAAAACGAGCGTGATCCCGATCTCACCGAGATCGAACATCGCCTGAAGCCCTTCAATCCGGAAAGCTGGTATGCAGAACATTCCCACGCAGCCGAGAAGAACGAGGAGCGTGCTGAAAAGCATCTCGCCCAGGGCAACAAGGTCACGGCCGCCGAATATACCCTGCGCGCCGCAGGCTTCTGGCGCAGTGCCATCATCTATCTGGCCGAATCCGACGAGCGGATGATGAAGGGCTATGCGCGGCTCAAGCAGAATTTCGACAAGACCTTCACTCTGATCCCGCCTCCCTTCGAGCGCGTTCAGATCCCCTTCGAGGGCAAGGTTCTGCACGGCTTCTTCTACCCGGCCCGCGCCCCGCAGGGAAAAAAGGCACCCGTCGTGTTCAACTACGGTGGCGCCGATGGCCTGCTGATGAACGGCCGCGCCGATGGTGGCTCAGCCCAGTATCGTGCCCGCGGCATCTCCTTCATCGATGTGGACGGACCCGGCCAGGGCGGCGCCCTTCGCGTCGACAAGATCTATGCCTCTGCCGACACCGAGCGTTATGCCAAGGCAGTCGTCGATTATCTCCTGACACGCAATGACGTCGATGCTGATCGCATCGGCATCCACGGTTCGAGCATGGGCGGCTATACAGCGCCGCGTGCCTGCACGGTCGAGAAACGCTTCGCGGCCTGCGCGGTCTGGTCTGGCGCCTATAGCCTGCAGCAGGACATCTTCGATTACTATCCGCCGATCCGCGAGCGCCTGCGCTGGCTGATGGGCGCGAAGAATTTCGAGGAAGCGCGTAAGATGATGGCCGACTACACCCTCGAAGGTCGCGCCGACAAGATCACCTGCCCGCTTCTGGTGGGCTACAGCATCGATGATCGCGTCATGGATCCGCGCGGGGCGCTGAAACTCTATCAGAATGCAGTCAATGCCAAGCCGAAGGAAATGCTCGACGGTGTCGGCCACGGCAAGCGCACCTTTGAGACACGCACCTATATTGCCGACTGGTTTGCCAAGCAGCTTGGCACGGCCTGATCAATCGCGACGGACACGGCCGGCGGCGATCATCACGCCGCCGACCACCGCGCAGACTGCAGCGATCAGGAGCTGCGTATTCGCATAGCCGATGCGCCCGATGATCCAGGCCTGCGGGAACGGAGCCGCATAAATTCCAAAATAGAACGCAGTCGCCGCCAGCGACTGCACGCCAGCGCGCTGCGTCGCCCCGAGGCCATGGCTCATCCATGATGACAGCACTGGATACATGACGCTGTTGCCGACGCCGAGCGCCGCCCCTGCCACTGCCGCCACCAGCGGATGGAACGCATAGGCTGCAATCGTCAGCGACAGGCAGGAAAAGAGAAGACCAATACCTGCGATGAGGGGCGGTGACATGGTCTGGATAAATCGGCTGATGCCGACGCGTCCAAAGATCATGGCGGTTGTCGAGGCGATGAAAAACCACGACAGCGAAATGCCCCGCGGCTCGAGTGATGGCGCGATATAGGCGAAGGCATAGCCGAAGATCGTGCCCCCGCCGAGAAGCCCCAGCACGGGCAGCGCATAGCGACTGTGCAGGCTCGAGCGGAAATCGAGCCGTCCGGAAACCGTGGGCCTGGGCAGCGGGCGCAAGCGCACGGTCATCAACAGACCAAACAGCACCCAGGCCGCCCCCTCGATCATCATGGTTTGTGGCCCAAACCTGTCGAGTGTGAATTCGCCCATGCTTGGCGCGATGGCCTGCGCCAGCGGCACCATCGCCGAAAAAACTGTCACCAGATACACGAAGCGAGTCAGATTGAGCCGGCTCTGCAGATAGACCATGGAGCACGGCAGGAAGAGGCCTATGCCGACGCCCCACAGCAGACGCGAAGCGAGCGCCTGCGTGAATGAGTCCATCGTCCAGTTGAGGCTGAGCATTCCAAGGCCTGTCGCCAGCATGGCAAGGCGCATGCCCTGCAGCGCACCGATGCGCGTCATGATCCAGCCGGACATGAGCGTGAAGGCCACGGTCGTTCCTGCAAGGGACGCAAGCAGGGAACCAATGGTGCTGAGATCATAACCGCTGCGCTCGAAGGCCAATGCCATCAGGGAGGCATGGGCAGCCGAGGTCGAGAAAAACAGGGTCGAGGCGGCGACGAAGAAATATTCGCGCTTTGCCTGCGCGTCGATGAACCCGGCCCGATGGGCCGCATCGTCGAGGGCGGTCTGCGTCACAGCTCGCGCTCCTGAGCCCGCAGGCGCGGGGAGAGAAAGATCGCAATGCCGAACATGATGCCAACCAGTCCCATGAAGATCTGCGCGAAGCTATAGCCCCCTGCCGCAATCAGATAGGTCTCCGGCCAGGGCGTTAGATAGACCCCCGCGTAAAATCCCGTCGAAGCCAGGGCCTGCACGCCGGGTCGGTCTGCGGGTCCGGCACCTCGTCCCAGCCATGCAGAGATAACCGGATACATCATGCTGTTTCCAATCCCGAGCATGATCCCGGCCATCGCCGCGAACAGTGGCCCCCGCTGATAGGCACAGACAATCAGAGCGAGGCTCGAGCCAATGAGGCCTGCACTCGCCAGGAGGCGCGGCGGCAAGGCCGAGAGCCGCCGCATGGCACCAATGCGGCTGAAGATCATGGCAATGGTCATCGGCACGAAGAACCAGCCGAGCGCCGTCCCCCATTCGCGCAGGGCGGGCGCGAGATAGGCAGAGGTATAGCCATAATGGGCTCCGCCGATCAGGAGACCTGCCACAGGCAGCAAGTGCCATGACCTCGCGGCCTTGATCAGGCTGCCGCCACCCTTGTGCTCTGGGCGGGCAAGCGGACGAAGCAGCAGTGTGAGCGCAGCTGCTATCGCGGCAGGAATGGCCCCCGTCAGGAACATGGCCGTCTCGCCAAAATGATCGAGGATCACCTCGCCAATAGGCGGGGCGATGGCCAATGCCAGCGGAACCGTCGCCGAGAAGGCTGCCACGAGATAGACGAAGCGGAGCGGCGTCAGGCGGCTCTGCACATAGACCATGAGGGGCGACAGGAAGAGGCCAACCCCCACGCCCCAGACCAGGCGGGAGGTCAGCGCTGTCCAGAAATTCAGGCGCGTAAAGGCCAGGCTTCCGACACCGATCGCCAGCAGCACCATGGCCAGACGCAGCGCCCCCAGGGCCCCCAGCCGTGCCGTGATCACCCCGGAAAAGACCGTCACCAGAAGGACAGGCGCCGCTGTGATCCCGATCAGGATCCCGATCGCGTGCAGGTCGTAGCCCGTATGCTGCAGGGCGATCGCCACCAGAGCCGAATGGCAGGTGGTGATCGAGAAGAGCAGGCTCGCCGCGGCGGCGATCCAGAACTCCCGATAGGACTGCGCATCGGCAAATCCCCTGGCGCGGGCTGCTTCGTCCGCGCTCACGCTATGACTTGCTCCAGATTCATGGGCGCCTTCAAATCAGGTCGCCGCCCCGGGGTAAAGGGCTGGGACTGCGGCGGATGGTCATCGCGAGAAGCGCCCGGACCGTCATTCCTTGTAGGGGTCTAGGCCAATCTGACGCAGGAAGGGCTCTGATTTGGCCGAAACGAAATATTTCGCGAGCTCAGCAGCGATCTTGGGTTCTTTCGCATTGGCACTGACCCCAGACGCAAAAGCGATCCAGGTCTGCAGCTCATCGGGCAACATGCCGACAACCTCGACTCCCTTCACGCCATACATGCGCGAGGCAACGACCACGACCATGTCCGCTTCGCCGGTGGCCACCACTTCGACATTGTATTCACCGGGCATGGGCATCAGGCGCGACTTCATCTCGCTCTCGATGCCAAGGCGCTTCACCAGATTGGCGAAATAGATGCCACTTGCGCCCTCTTCCGGATAGGCCACCTTCTTCGAGGCGAGCAGCGCCTTCTTGAACCCTTCAGCCGTCGTGACGTCGGGACGAGGGCTTCCTGCCTTCATGCCAACGCCTATGCCGATGCGGCCGATGACGCTGCGGGTATCCTTGACGACCTTGCCGGCCTTGATCAGCTCATCAAGCGTCGGGGGATTGAGCACGGCGAGATCAAACTGCTCCCCGTCCAGAACGCGCTTCTGGACTTGCGGATTGACCGCGAAATCGATGGTGACCTTGTGACCCGTTTCCTTCTCAAAGCGGGCACTGAGTTCGGAGACAGCCGCGCGGCCACCATTGCCCGAGAGGATCTTGATCTCAGCGGCCTGGGCTACAAACGCCATGGTGGCCAACAGGATCGAGGCTGCGAATGTGCAAAGCTTCATGATGTCCTCCCTCATCGAATTCATAGGCTCTGGAACTCTGCGGTTCCTCAGGCCTTCTTTTCCCAGCGGCCGGTCTCACCCTGCTGCCAATAGGACAGTGCGTGACCGAGTCCCTTCAGGACCTTCCACTGGACACGCGCAGCATCCAATTCCTCGACATCATTTCCGTCGAACATCAGGATGATGCGCTCATAGGCAGAATCCTTCTCGATGATGGGGGCGATCTGCGCGCCCTCCACGAAAAAGCGGATGCTCGCCTCATTGGGGTTTTCGGCACCCGTCGTCAGATAGACATGCTGCAGTTCA
>CAISZN010000052.1 GCA_903889985.1 uncultured Hyphomicrobiales bacterium
CTCTCCGCAACATGCGATCGGCTGCGCAACCCTGACCAGCTCCGCCGACCGCATGTTGCTTTAACCGCGCCAATCGGTGCAAAATCCGCCGAGGCTCTAATCGCCAATGGATGAAAGTTCAGAGGCAGGTCAGGGGTGAGTAAATTCGCCGTTGCTGGCGTTAGCACCGGAGCTCTCATCGAGATGCTATTGCCAAATTATGCCCTGGCTGAGCAAATCAAGCCCGATGACCCCCGTATCAAGGTTGAAAAAATAAGTTATGCGTCTCCAAAAGGTTATGGATCGACGAAAGCCCTACTCGCGAGGCCCTCATCAGGCGGCAGGCATGGTTCGGTTGTCGTTGTCCACGAGAACCGGGGGCTCAATCCCTATATTGAAGATGTCGCGCGGCGACTAGCGGTAGCCGGTTACAACGCGCTTGCACCAGATGGCCTGACATCGCTTGGTGGCTATCCTGGAGATGATGACAAGGGCAGGGACATGCAGGCCACACTGGATTCGGGTAAGCTGCTCCAGGACTTTGTCGCTGCGTATGAATGGCTTAAGGCTGATGCAAGTACTACCGGCAAGATTGGCGTCGTTGGATTTTGCTTCGGTGGAAGCATCACAAATCAAATGGCTGTGCTTCTTCCAGAGTTATCTGCAGCTGTGCCCTACTATGGAGCGGCACCAAAAGACGAGGATGTGTCAAAAATCGTCGCTCCACTTATGATTCATCATGCACAGCTGGATACACGCCTCATGGAACAACTCCCTGGGTTCGAAGCCTCGCTGAAGGCACATGGCAAAAATTACCAAGCGTTCGTCTATCAAAAAGCGAACCATGGCTTTCATAATGACACCACCCCGCGCTATGACAAAGCTGCTGCTGAGTTGTCGTGGGATCGGACACTTTCATTTTTCGGGAAGTATCTGGCGTAATTCTGACTGCAAGTAAGCTGGATAGAGAATGAAGAGGGCCACTGAGGCCCTCTTCTAGCGGTGATACATATATAATTGAGGAGCTGATTTTGATTTCATCCATCTTGATTACGTCAGATCAAGGTGGTGCGGCAACTCTCTTAGTGCCTATGTCAGGTCTCAACCGATTTTATACTTTGATTTCATACTTTCAAAAAACCCTTGTTTTTGCAGCTCATCAGTCAAAGTAAGATCGCAATAGGCATCTATGTTTGTCTTTGCACCGGGTTGAGCGACACGGGCGATATTCGCTCTAGCGGCCTCGGGCGTTGCTACGGCGTTCAGCGGAGACTGTTGTTGAAAGTCTCGGTAGCTCAGTTCCAGTACCTTTGAATCATTGATTTTAAGGGCCTTAGCAAGTGTCGCCTTTCCACGGTCCTGATCGCTTACAGCAAGGTAGTTTCCTTCGATTGTCGCTTTTAGAAAAGACAGGAGTGTATTTCGGTTCGATTGGATATATCTAGCATCTGCTACCAGACCTGAGAAAAGCCACGGAGTTCGTTCAGGAACCAAATCGACGAGTGGCTTCAGGCCAAGTTCAAATGCCTGCGTGCGATATGGTTCATTCAAAGTCGCTGCGGCGACTGATCCTGATTTAACTGCCGCAAGTCGTTGCCCCCCGGATCCGACGTCTTTGATCAGAATATCTTTCCGCGTGAGTCCTAATTTCTCCAGCCCGATATCTATCGTGACGTCGCTCTCGGATCCCGGACTTGAAATTCCAAATGTGCTGCCTTTGAGTTCTTCGACCTTTGTAATCCCGGGCTTGGCGAAGAGAGTAAATCGAACCACGTTGGAGAGCGATCCTATCACCCGTAAGTTTGCTCCTGAATTGTTGGCTCGAATAACCGATGAAAGTCCGATATGCATGAGCTGGATCGTGCCGCTTGACAGGGTGGGGCCGGCTTCGGCACCCCCGACCATGTCGTAAATACTGAAATCTAAACCATTTTTTTGGTAGAACCCTGCGTCGTGCGCCATCCAAAGGGCCAGAAAAGTATTTGATGGCGCTGCCATCCCAACCCGAAACGGAATCAATGATTGCTGGGCGATTGCTGGTAGAAGGGTCGTGCAAAGGGACGACGTAACACCAAAGGTAAGCTTGCGCCTGGTAGCGTCCATTTGTTCCTCCCCAGAATAGCGTTCACGGCCACTTTTAGACAGTGTGCGCTCTCTGGGGAGTGGAGGCAAGTATGATCAGTTAGGCTTGGGTCCTGAGAATTTCTTATTTTTGCGAGGAGGCTTCTCTGAGTAGGCTTTCGGTCCATTCTTCAATGGCGGCCTTTCAAGCCTGTCGGCAGATTTACGGATGTCTTTAAGCGTGCCTGCGGCGGGCTGGATATGAACGTTCTCTCCATGCCCGCCTGACTTGATGGCGGCCGCAAAGCTTTCAGCGACTTCCTGAGTTACTTCAAAAAATGTTTCGTCTTCTCCAATTTTTATGGATCCGATATCCTTCTTTTGCACTCGGCCGACTCGACATACGACGGGTAGTATCCATTTAGGATCAGCATTGTTCTTCCGACCAACATTTAATCTAAACAAGGCCATTGGACCCGTTGGCCTAAAGGATTTCGCAGTGGGTGCGCCTTGATCTAGGTACTCGCGCTTTTGCCTTTCGCGCTTGTCCGGTCTGACACGATCAGGCTTCTGGCGCCTGTCATCGTCAGCGCTTCCCCAATCTGAAACCTCTTCAGCTGAGGCCAGCGGGATTCGATAGAGTCTGACCAAGGTACGTGCAACATCGATGGGTGAATATTGAGAGGCCAGTTGTTCGGCTAACTTTTGATCGTCATCTGATACAGGTTCAGTTGAGGCTGCAGTTTGGAGGAGGCGATTTTCATCGGCCTGACGAACGTCTTCTGGGAAGGGAGGGCTGCTCCAAATTACGTCAATTCTTGCCTGAACAATCAGGCTCTCGGCCTTACGCCGGCGATTGAAGGGTACCAGCAGGACACATCTGCCTTGCCTTCCGGCTCTTCCAGTTCGACCACTTCGATGCAAAAGGGTATCTCGATCGCTCGGTAAGTCGGCATGGATGACCAGCTCCAGGCCTGGAAGATCAATTCCTCGAGCAGCGACATCCGTCGCGACGCAGACCCTTGCGCTTCCTTCACGTAAAGATTGCAGCGCACGGTTGCGCTCAGCCTGGCTTAGTTCACCCGAAAGCGCGACAGTTACAAACCCTCGCTCTGCAAGGCGCGCGTGTAAATGACGGACAGCCTCACGCGTGTGGCAAAAAATCATAGTACTTCTTGCTTCATAGAAGCGAAGAAGGTTCACAATTGCGGGTTCTATCTGGTTGGTCGCAACGCGGACGGCGAGATATTCAATATCCCTATGAGGTTGCGACCGATCAATTGTGTCAATTCTCAGGCTGTTTGATTGATAGCGTTTTGCAAGAGCAGAAATATCAGGGGGAATCGTCGCAGAGAAAAGCAAAGTGCGTCTTGTTTTCGGCATGGATTCGAGAATGAACTCGATATCCTCGCGAAACCCAAGGTTCAGCATTTCATCGGCCTCGTCCAGGACGACAACGCGTAGGTCTGCCAGGACGAGACGTCCACGTTCGATATGATCCCGAAGGCGCCCGGGTGTTCCCACGACAATGTGGCATCCTGCCGCCAAGGCTCTCGACTCCTGCCTTGGATCCATGCCTCCGATACAAGATGCAATACGACCTCTTGCGTCCTGATATAACCACGACAATTCACGATGGACCTGAATTGCAAGCTCCCTTGTGGGGGCCACGACGAGTGCCATGGGTATCCCTGGGGGTGGGAGCTCCGAACCGTCACCCATGAGTGACTGTGCCATGGTCAGGCCATAGGCAACTGTCTTGCCAGAGCCGGTTTGTGCGGACACCAGAAGGTCTCGGTCCGCAACCTGTGGCTCCATGACGGCCGCCTGAACGGATGTCGGTTCTGTGTAGCCTTGAGCGTCGAGAGCGCCTTTCAGGCTGGGATGGGCTGAAGAAAAGGTCATTTTTGTCCGGAATCTGAGATGCCGACGGCGAGAGGGCATTTACGAATGCCCCGATGCTTCGTGTCGGTGGAAGTTTTGGCTAGGGTGGATGTCTAACCCCTATGCCTAGGCCTTGTTCGATACCCAAATACTAAAGAACCTACAAGTGCCTAAATCAAAATGCTTTTTCGAAATCACGGACAAATTACGAAGTCTGCAATAGTAAAGCAACTTTGGAAAATACAATTATACGCTTAAAAAATATCATCTGATGTATAAATCGACAAAAGTATTGTAATATAAATTATATGCGTCAATAAAATGATTATTATTAAGTTTTACGGATTTTATACTCACAGACACGCGTAATGTCGACTATAGAGCGTTTTTCTAAGATTTAGTAATATGCGCCTGTCCTTTCGAGAGGAACTTCGAGGTCGCGAGTGCGCAAACGAATAATTCTGAATTTCATCCTGCTCTTCATGTTCACTTTTGGCGCCTCACAAGCAATCACCTATTTGATTGCTCCACTTGTCCCGCCGATTGATGTTGATGTCAGTCCGCCTGCTGGATGGAAGAGTTCTGATTGGCCGTTCTTGAAAGATCAGTTTCCTGCTGGTCTCGCTTTCGATTGTTTACAGAGTGAATGTTCTGGAGAATTGCGGGTCACAGTTCGTACAAAAATTGGTTTCTGTAATTGCGTTACCGGGGTCTCAGATGATGAGGAACTTGAAAGGGTCAGCGATCTAGATTTACTTTCAATGAGATCAATCCCAGTCGGTGCAGGGCGTGACATATCGATTCGAGGATTGAAAGGAAGAATCCGTCTCTACTCGTTACAAGACGAAGTCAGGTTTCTGACATCTATAGCTTACAACAATCAGTGCGACGTGGTCGTCGTAACCGGGATAGGAACGATTGATCATCTCGAAGAAAAAGTAAAATCCATCATTACCAGTAATCAGGTTTACAATTGGGTGAGCAAACGCTTGAGGCTATGAAAAGAGTCGACGTGGGGCAGCTTCGTTATTCGCATTGGCTTTCAAATTGGAGCTGGAATAGGTTGATTGCGTTGTTTCGACCAATTTTGATTTTATCAATATCAGAAATCGGCGCGCTATCAAACCAAAGACAAGCATCTGAGTGTGTCTCAAATGGGTAATCTACTGCGAACAAGATACGGTCAGCACTGATCTCTGACATGGCTGCCAGGAGGGTCTGCGTCCGAAAATGACCGCTCGTCGTTATAAAAAAGTTGTTGGAGAGGTAGTGCGAGAAGGGCTTTCTTGCTGGGCAATCTGGACGCTGTTTCAAACGATGCTCAAGCCTTGCAATATCGTATGGAATTCGTTCCCCAAGATGTCCAAGTATGATGTTCAATCTCGGATACTTGTCGAATAGTCCGCTTGCCATAAGCCTGAGAGCGTGAAGTGCTGTTTCTTCGCCAAAGCTCCAGGGAGATCCGATGAGCCAAGGATGGCCATCGTAGCGGGGA
>CAISZN010000053.1 GCA_903889985.1 uncultured Hyphomicrobiales bacterium
CCCTTATTTAACGGGCTTTTTTGAGGGTCATTTTCGCGTGTGTAGCATCTGTGTAATAGGAAATAAATCCTAAATAGCACCTTTCCAAGCGCCTGATAACGCTATGATAGCAGCCTCCTCAACGCCCCACAAACTGCGGTCAGCATCGTAGTCGAGTTAGCGTGCGAAACACCCCGATTATGGGTGATCACCCAACGAAATAGGAATTTATGCAGGACCCCTGAGCTGGTATGTAAAGTCGCAAATCCCTCGTCACTCATATCCCTACAACTTTTCCCTCCCGCCGAACTGGCGCAAGCCACTCATTGAGTTTCGACCACCTCCGCCGTCCCGATACGTTTCGCACGGCCATGGCTACAGCTTTTTTCTGTCCCACGAGGACGACGAGCTTCTTCCCTCGAGTGACACCCGTGTACAGCAGGTTCCTCTGTAGCATGGTGAAATGCTGCATCAGTGCCGGGATCACGACGGCAGGATATTCAGACCCTTGGCTCTTATGGATCGTCGCTGCATAAGCGGGCACCAGCGTGTCCAACTCTCCAAAGCCGTAAGTGACTATCCGACCATCAAAACTGGCGGTCAGCTCAGCAGCTTCAGGATCAACGTCTTCAACGTATCCGATGTCACCATTGTAGACTTCCTTGTCGTAGTCATTTTCGATTTGCATGACCTTGTCCTTAGGGGCAAAAGTCCATCCGAATCGCTCAACCTTTCGATCTCCCGCAGGATTGAGCGCGGCCTGTAGGGAGACATTCAGAGATCGAGCCCCTACCCCGCCCCGATTCATTGGGCAAAGCACCTGAATGTCGCGGATAGGGTCCAATCCAAACCGCTTTGGAATTCGGGACTGCACCAGCTCGACAATGCGTGTGACCGCAATTTCCGGATCATTGGCCTCTACAAAATAGAAATCGCTTTCTCCATCAGGCTTGCCCAACTCCGGCACCAAGCCCTGATTGATTCGATGTGCGGTGGTGATGATCTGACTTTTCGCAGCTTGCCGGAAAACCTCAGTGAGCCGGATCACAGGCACCGCGCTTGAAGAAATAATGTCGGCGAGAACCTGCCCTGGCCCTACCGAGGGTAACTGATCGATATCGCCGACAATTAACAGGGCAGCGCTGTCAGGAATTGCTCTGGTCAAGGCCTGCATCAGCATTACGTCGACCATAGAGCACTCATCGATAACAAGAAGGTCGCATTCCAACGGGTTTTCCAGATTGCGTTTGAAGCCGCCAGCCTTGGGATCAACCTCCAATAGCCGATGAATCGTCTTGGCCTCGAAACCAGTCGCCTCGGTCATTCGCTTGGCGGCACGTCCAGTGGGAGCGCAAAGCAGGAGCTTTATGGATTTGGCTGCAAGGATCTGCAAAATCGAATTGACGATGGTTGTCTTCCCTACCCCAGGCCCCCCGGTAATGACGAGCACCTTGGAAGAAAGGGCCAAGCGAATAGCAGTAACCTGGCTTTCTGCGAGCGATAAGCCGGTCTTCGCCTCAATCCAGGGTAGCGCCTTGTCGGCATCGATTGAAGGCCAAGGCAAATTCTCAGAAGTCAGTATATGAATGCGATCCGAGATGACCTGTTCCGCTTTATAGAGACCGGCCAGAAAAATGCAGGGAGTTTGGGCGACCTCGTCCGCGATCACCGTCCCTTCCGCAATCTCCAATCCCAAGGCTGATTGCACCAATTCTGGGGGGACCTCCAAAAGTTCAACAGCTAATGGGCCAAGCTCTTTGGTTGGGAGCCCACAATGGCCGTCATCCATCGCTTCGGTCAGGGCATAGGAAATTCCGGCTCTAACCCGGATCATCGCCGTCTTTTCGATCCCCAACTTCATGGCGATGGCGTCAGCGGTTTTGAACCCGATTCCTCGGATATCTCGCGCCAATCGATAGGGGTTCTCGGTCATCACCTGAACGGCGTCGGATCCGTATGTCTTATATATACGCACGGCGCGCGCTGTACCGACGCCATTGCTGTGCAGAAAGACCATGATCTCCCGAACAATCTTTTGCTCAGCCCAAGCATCAGTAATTCGCTTGGCGCGCACGGCCCCTATCCCGGTCACTTCCTGCAAACGGCTGGGCTCGGCCTCGATGATGTCAAACACCTTCTCGCCAAAGGCTTTGACCATTTTCTTGGCGTAGACAGGCCCAATGCCGCGAATCATTCCAGAGCCAAGGTACTTTTCAATGCCATCTATCGAAGTGGGAGCTGAGGTCCGCATGAACTGGGCTTTGAATTGCTGCCCATGGCTGAAATCATTGAACCACTCGCCGGATGCCGTGATCCATTCACCGGCACTGATAATTGCTGCGTGGCCTACAACCGTCACCAAATCTCGATGCGCCCGGGCTTTCACCCGCAGAACGCAGAACCCGTTATCGGCATTGTGGAATGTCACCCGCTCGACCAAGCCAGCTAAGACTTCTCGAGTTGCGGGGAGAGACGATTCGGCCATGCCATGACTGTACTGGTGCTAGCGACCTCGGGCAATTTCTCCACATCGACGCTAGCGTAATCCACTGCAAGACCAAAGGATCCCTGCAACCGGGTTCGTACGGCGACTCGCTAGGCAGGTGGATCACCCAGTTGGCGTAGAAGAACCGGATGCCGGCCTCAGGAAAGTCCGTGTAGTCAATCGGCTTGGCCCAAAGTTCCCGCCCATTGCCGTCACCGCATGTCAGGAGGCCGCTCTGATCGGCGTTGACCTTGAGATCCCAGACCTGGAAGTCCTCTCGTTTGACTGGAATGACGTATCGCTGCGCCACAGCAATCTCATCCAACAGCCAATAGGCTCCAGCGGTCTCGGCTATATACTCAACGCCCTCGGTGTAGAAGACCTCACGGACCAGACCGTGCCGATAGAAGTTGGTCGAGCCTGTGAATTGGGCAAGCGTTTGCGGATCCAGCGTTTTGCGCTGCGACATGTCAGTCTCCAAATTTTGGGGAAAGAACTTGAGTTACTCAGGATGTCGGGACTGCATTGCCCCAGCCTGACCCGCTCCTCGGCTCTGGGCCGAGGAGCCCTTGGGCCTTGGGGTGTCAGCCAGCCCGCTTCAGCTGTCGGGCCGGAGCCTTGAGGCGCAATTCCGCCGTGCCCTTCTCCGCCACATCCTCAATCTGGATATCCAACTCGCCAAAGCGCACAGCGTCCATGATCGCTCGGATGGCGTCAGGCAAATCTTCCCGCCTGTTGACGCTGATGGCCGTCATGCCCGGCTTCAGTTCCACGACCTTGCTGCCATACCAGACCGAGAAGTAGCAGCCCCCTGCCCCGCTCATCCAATACCAAGGCCGCATGCGCTTGACGCGTTCCACCAACACACGCTCGCCTGCTTCGTTCTTCTGCCAGACGCGACGATTGCGTGTGAAGATCTCACCATCGATCAGCGCCTGCACCATGGCCAGCTGATCATCCAGCTTCTCCAGCAGCTTACCCCTGCGATGCTCGGTCTTGGTCTGCTGGCGCTTGGCGGCCTGCGCGACGATCTTCAGTTTGCTCAAATGGCTCATTTAACACTCCTGAGTTGCGAGCTGCGTGCTCGTTACTCAGCAATGTTGCAGTCGGCCTGGGGCCAATTCCTACCGAAAAAGGCGCGTCAACCGGTTGATTTATAGAGATATTTCGGTTGACGGGTCGAGGATTTGAGCAGTTCGCAGGCTATGTCCGCTCTGGGCGCAAAGCGGACGTTCGCATCGGGGTCTCGGGAAGGCCCCTTTGGATCATCAGCGGACGTTACGTTAGGAAATCTGCTTTTTCTGCAAGTAAAGGTTTCTGCTCGAAAATTCGAGCAGCACCAAAGAGGCCCGAGACATTTTCGGTGGCACATACATCGTGATTCATCGCCGTCATTCCTCTTAATCTTCGGCATCTGGATCCAGCTCAGGCTTCGGTACGACGACTTCAGGAAAAACTATTCCAAAGGCAGAAAACAGATCACGAAGTCCCGGAGGCGGACCGTCACTATCTCCCTCCTCAACGAACCATCCAGCACCCATACCGCCATAATATCCAAAATATTCCTCTGTCCAGCTCATTACCTCAACATTACGATGCAACACACTGATCGTTCGCGACAAACATGTTCCAGAAAAGGGCCCATCATCAACAGGGCGCGACATATCCTGAAATGTGACTTTGATTGTCTGTGAAGGATCTTCGTCTTTAAAAAAGGCGCGTATTTTCTCAAAATCGTTATTAGCGAAAGCCTCGACAGCCATCTTAAAGAGCAACTGTTCCACCACCATATTACCCTCCGTCAATCATTAGGTCGGAAATTGATATCCGACGTCGATTATCTCCAAAAGCGACCGCTTGAATAAATTTTCCCGTTCGGGTGTTCAGATCGATAAAAGGGCGGCACGGGCACTCGAATAAATTCCCCGCCGTCCGGTTCATCGGCGTATCGTCTAAACCTGTTTCCCTGAAGAGCTTCGACAGCGTCAGCCAATGATCGAAAGGTCATCTCATCAAAGACACCCGACGTATCGCTGAAAAACCAGACGATCACACCATCTTCTTGCTCGTCGATGAGCGCCCAGTTTTGCTGCAAGAAATCTACAAATTTGAACCAGTAGTCTCGGCTCTTGATTTGGACTTCATGTTCTTTATACACGTCCACCTCCCGAGATTTAGGCCTCAACTGAGGAACTCCGAAGAGCAAATCCAGCGTCGAAGAGTGTTTGCCCTAGCTGTTTAATTCTTTGATTATCATAAAGACGTTCAACCCATATTTTGGGTATTGAGGATAGCCCCCAAATTGATCCAGCAATCTGTCCAACCACAGCGCCAATCGTATCGGAGTCATGTCCCAAATTAACAGCTGTAATAATTGCGTCCTCGAAATTCGTTGATTGTTCAAATGCCCAAAATGCCGCTTCCAGCGTATGAACGACATAACCCGTAGAGCTGATTTCAGTTTCGGGTCGGCCGCGCCATCGCCCTATTCCGATATCTCGAATTGATGGGACCCATCGCTCGTCATCGAGGCAGATGGAACCTACTCCATCACCGCTAATCCCTCGACAAAGAACTCTTGCGAGTAGAGCAGAACCGTCAAGACACTCCTGCGAGCCATGCGTAGTTGCACTCTGTCTGCGCGCAACTTGCTCAGCTTCGTAGGAGTCATGCCACCAGGATATAGCTACAGGAGCGAGCCGCATCACTGAGCCGTTTCCGCTATCCCTTGCCTTCTGAGAACCGCATATTGGGTCTCCAGTCCTCTTAAATTGCGCGATAGCCCGAAGTGTAGTTTTGCCAATATCAAAACAGGAGCCAGTTGAAGAATTGTAGCCCTCAGCAACCCAACGATCAAATCTAGACATCAAGTCGTATTCATTGAGATTTCGATCGAAAATTAGGCTTTCAGCAAGGCAAAGAGCCATGGAAGTATCATCTGTCCACTGACCTGGCTGCAATCGAAACGGACCGCCGCCGATCATATCCGTAAGCCTTGGGTAAGACCCTCTCGGTAAAAACTCGACTGTTGTTCCGATAGCATCACCGACGGCTAATCCAATGAGAGAGCCGAGAGCCCGGTCAAGAAATGCCTCTTTCTGATCCAAAGCATACCCCTTACCATGTAAAATTATCTAGATTCTTGCGCTGGTTCGAGGCAACAGCGGGAACGAGGGCCCAAGAAATTTTCGTCTGCCTATTCCTTGCGACCATTTTCGTCGACAACGAAGATATCTCGGACCTCAAGGGTACGAACGTAGTAATCGTAACGCCCGCTAATCAATGTGAACCTCGGTTGACGGACGATAACCTCAACGTCACTGCCTTCTCGTCCCTTCAAAGCGGCCAAGATATCTTCGTGGCTTTTCACCGTGACGCCGTCGATCGATAGAACTTGGTAGCCTTCGCGAAACTGAGCCTGCTCGGCCACAGAGGCGTCATCCAAAAACTGGACCCACATCACATTGGGATCTGCGCCAGTGATCGTTGACCGACCAATGACCATGCCAGAGACGTGAACGCCAAGCCGCTTAACCGGATCACGTCGGGTTAGCGCGGCGAGTTCAACGGTTTTGGTTTCCGTGCCCCGCCGGATCTGCACCTGGACCGGTTCGCCGCCCCGGAAATAGCTCACGAAGCGTGTCGAGAACCGCGCCGTCTGGTCTCCATTCACGGCAAGGATGCGATCCCCCGGCTTCAGCACGCCCGCCCAATCGCCATCAGACTGGGCGACGACTAGTTCACGCTCTTTCGACGTGGTCGCAAAGGTAACAGGGAGAATTGGCGGCGCGGGGTTCTTGCCCTGTTTGAGCAAATTCAGAACCGTGCAGGCCTGCTTGGCAGGCACCGCAAAGTTCAGACCCTCGGTCACCGACTTGCTAAAGCCAGAGGCGTTGACGCCAACGACGACACCAGTTTCCGCATCGAGGAGAGCTCCGCCAGAATTACCCGGATTCAGGGCGGCGTCTGTCTGGAGAGCCTCTTCACCTTCCAGTGACTTCGTTCCGCTGACGATCCCTCGGGTCGCCGTGTAGTCCAAACCCCAAGGATGACCAAAGGCGATGACCGGCAGGCCCGCAGCTGGCTCACCCTCGCACTTCATTGCAGCAACGATGGCCTCAGCGGGGATATTTGTGGGATCCACTCGCAGGACCGCCAGATCCAGCTGATTGTCGACGTAGATCTTCTCAACCTTCGAATAGGGGCGGTCCTTGAAGCTGACGCGCACCGTGGACGGCGACTTTCCAGCCACATGGGCATTAGTCAGAATCCAACCCCGCTCCCGGTCCACCAGAAAGCCCGAGCCCCGCCATGTGCCCTTCTTCTCACTCCCAAAGGAATAGTCGACAGCCGTTGTGATTTTGACCGTGTATCGCCCCGCAGCTTCAATCACATCGTTCGCCAAAGCGCCGGGAGCAAATAGAATCAGGCTGCTAAATCCAACCAGGGTGACGATTGAGGACGAACGACGCATTTTTCTGCCTTAGCTCGGTAAAAGAATTCCATCGATAGAAATTGGCAGTGCTGCTTTGACCTGATCGCGACTTTTACTGCGACAGGCCCGTGCCCAACCAACCCGACATGTTGAAGCTCTAGCGCCACGGTATGTCAGTTTCTGTCACCAGCAAGGATTAATTGAAGGTCAACGGTTGCAGGCCTTGAGACTGATCTCAAGCGCAGAGACGCCGTCTCATAATGGGTTCGGGGGAACTACGCATGCAGATCAAAGCCGTCACCATCACTGTGCTAGCCCTGTCATTGGGCGCATGCGCCGGCAGAGCGCCACAACCCGTCGCCACCGTCCAACCGCAGGATGTAAACGCCAACTGCACGATGATTACGGCTGAGATCCAAGCCAATAATATCAAGGTCGAGGAGCTGGCGTCCGAACAGGGAATTAAAGTCGCCCAGAATGTCGCGGCTGGTGTCGCGGGCCTCGTCGTATGGCCGATGCTCTTTGCGATGGACTGGCAAGGGTCGGCGGGCAAGGACGTCGCCGCCCTGCAAGCCCGCCAACAGTTCCTGACCAATCTGGCGCTGGAACGGTGCAAGGCCTCCCCGGCCGCAAAAACGAAGCGCAAAACCTGATTGCTGCTAAGCTGCATCCAGTATCCGGGGGGATAAAAGATGTCCTATGCGAAGGCAGACCAGCTCCTGCAATTGGCGACACTTGTGTCGTCCCGTCGACAGGGCCTCTGTCTCGATGAGATGTGCGAAATCTTCTCGGTTTCGCACCGAACCGCGCAACGGATGACGCGGGCGCTCGAATTGCAGTTCCCGGATGTTGAGACCATTGACGGCGCCGATGGCCGAAAGCGATGGCGCTTGGGGAATGCCGAGCTCCGCGATCTGATTTCATTGACGGCTGAAGAACTCACCGCCCTGGAAGTAGCCGTTAACAATTTGGAAAGATCTGGGATGGCGCCAGAGGCGGAAGCTCTCAGGCAACTCCAAGACAAAGTCCTCAGCTTGATTCCGAGATCCAAGCTCCGGCTTGAACCCGATTATGACGCTCTCCTCGAAGCCCAGGGCTTTATTGCACGACCTGGCCCCAAGCCCCGGGTGAACGACCAAGTCCATGCCAAGCTCGTCGAGGCCATTAAGGCATGTCGCTACGTGGAGATCAGATATCGCTCGAACTACGAATTAGAGGATCGGCCGAGGAAGCTTGCCCCCTTAGGGTTCCTGTCGGGCACTCGGCGCTATCTCGTCGCGCAAGACCCATCCAGCAGCCGCGGTCCAACCCTCAAGACCTATCGGGTCGACAACATCCTGTCGGCGAAGGTCAGTGATGATTATTTCACACGTCCGGCAGATTTTGATCTGCAAAGATTCGCGAACAAGGCCTTTGGCGTCTTCCAGCGCGATGCCGAGATTACCGACGTGATCTGGAAGTTTGCCCCCGAAGCTGCTGAGCAAGCTGTAGCTTATCAGTTTCACCCCGAGCAAACTGAAGAGCGACAAGAAGACGGATCACTTGTCGTGAAATTCAGAGCTGCGGGAGCGCTTGAGATGGCTTGGTATCTCTATCAGTGGGGCAATAAGGTCGAAGTCATCGCACCACCTGAACTCAACGCTCTGGTCGAAGGCAATCGACGGAGCGACTTCCCGGCATTACCTTAGAATTAGGCAGCTTTTCTCAAAGGCACATGATGCGGAGCACAAAAATGAAAAACAAGGACATCACTGAAACTCTCCAAGAATTAGCAAATAATGCATTAGAAGATTTTCGAGACGGGTCATTAAATTTTTCGGATTATGAATTTGCAGTGAAAGTTCCCTATCGACTAGATTTTGACGAATGGATTTCAGATCTTGAAGACTACCTTCATGTTGATCCAAAAGAACTTCAGGGCGAAAACCGCTTCGAAACCATCAAACGCTTCTTTTCTACGATTAATGACAACCGATTGCGACAATTGATCGATGATCCAAAATCTATTTCCGAGGATGAAAGTCTCGAATGGCGTAGGTCATTGTATGAAGATGACCAAGAAGACGCTGACTTTCTGATCCTTTTGCCGTTAGCGCTTCCGTTAGGTGAGACTGGTTCTGCAATTATTTGTAGCTACACGAATATTCCCGGTGGCGAGCACGAACTCGTCGAAGTTTTTCCAACCGTTGAAGAAGGAGAGAAATACTTAGTCAAAAATTGCTTCTGATAAATGCTCACCGGGGGTTCCCGTCTTGACAATACGTCCTGTCGGAAAAATTACCCTCTAACGGAACCCAAACCGATCACCATGATAAAAGACTCACGGGACGTTCTGTGAAACATAATAAACGTCCCAATTCATGAGGTTTCATGAAACGTTCCACAAAACAGAATGAATTGAGTCATCCATGACATTTTCCAGAACATTCCGAGAATCCAAGCCAACGGCCTAATCTATGAGATTTGTGACAAGATCCTCAAACCTGCCCTCCCACTCCCTTGAACTTTTCCACAAAGGCCGCAATCTTCTGAAATACGCTTTGTTTCCTTGTCAGGTATTGCGGATTGAGCGGGCTCATACTGGGTAAAACGGCATTAAGCTCGGTGCCGTTGTCACTGGCGAACCTTCGTTTAAGTGAGGTGGAGATATACCGTCGAGCCGCTTCAGCGTTCAGTTTCTCGGCGACGATTAGCTCCTGTGCCTCGCGCTTCTGCTCCGCCTGAGCGAATTTGAAAAAGGCGTCAATCACACTAGCTTTATCGCCAATTTTATCCAGATCGGTTTGATTGATGAAATCAATCAGCAAGCTTTCCTTTGCGCGA
>CAISZN010000054.1 GCA_903889985.1 uncultured Hyphomicrobiales bacterium
ATGTCCATCGATCCCTACACGCAGACGCACCCCCTGCCCCGGGAGCGCCTGTCCAATCTGGAAGTGGTCGCCAAGGCCTCACCCACCTTCGAAAACAAGGATCCCCCCGCCCTTCAGGCTCGGCACGATCTCATGCGTGCCAAGCTTGTCGGTTTTCTCGGCAATGCAGCCGAGGTTGGACGCCGTTATCCGATCAGCGACCAGTCACTGGCGGCCAAATACGCGCGGGCGGTTTCAGCCTACCGCTTTGGGCGTTTCAATGAGGCCATCAGCCAGATCGACGCGCTGATCGCAGCACAGCCCAGCAATCCCTATTTCCACGAGCTCAAGGGGCAGGCCCTGCTCGAGGGCAACCGGGTGCGTGAGTCGATCGCGCCTTTGCGCCGGGCGGTGGCCCTTGCGCCTCAGGGCTTTCCGATCAGGGTCATGCTTGGGCATGCGCTCTTGGCCGCCGACCAGACGGATGAGGCCATCCGCATCCTGACGCAGGTCAGCCAGGCAGATCCCGAAGATCCGGAGGCCTTCCAGTATCTGGCCATGGCCTATGACCGGAAGGGTGACACGCCCCGCGCCCAGCTCGCTTCAGCTCAGGGATTTTTCCTGACCGGCAAATATGTGGAAGCCCGCACCCAGGCGGACCGGGCGATGAAGCAGTTCCCGACCGGTTCGCCGAACTGGGTCAAGGGTGAGGACATCATGAATTATCGCCCGCCCAAGTACGATTGAGGGCGAAGGCCTCACATCATCGTGTTTCCGCCATGCTTCGCCAGTTAAGTCTTGTGACGTATAGATAGTCAGATTCCCGTCGGAGCCTTTCATGATCGCCTTCATTCCACGCCCGGTCCGCATGCTGGCCCTCGCCGGTCTCAGCCTCGTGGCTGCGGCTGTCCTTCCCGCGCAGGCCCAGACAGCTGGCGTGAACCGCAGCGAGATCCAGTCGATCATCAAGGACTACCTCGTCAGCAATCCGGACGTGCTGCGCGAGGCGCTCTTTGCCCATCCCGATGTGCTGCGCGAGGCGCTGGCCGAGATGGAGCGCAAGCAGAAGGTCGATGAGGAAGCGGCTCGCGTCAAAGCCGTTGCCGATCAGGCGCCGCTCATCTTCAGCTCGCCGCGGCAGGCCGTGCTGGGCAACCCGAATGGCAAGGTCACGCTGGTCGAGTTCTTCGATTACAACTGCGGCTACTGCAAGAAGTCCCTCGACGACATGGCCCAGCTCATCAAGAGCGATCCGGACCTGCGTGTCGTGATCAAGGATTTCCCGGTGCTTGGGCCGGGCTCGGTCGAGGCCGCCGAAGTCGCGACTGCCCTGCGCAACCAGTTCAAGGGCGACAAATACTGGCAGTATCACAACAAGCTTCTGAGCTCGCGTGGCCAGGTGGGCAAGGCTCAGGCCCTTGCGGTTGCCAAGGATCTTGGCGCTGACATGGCCAAGCTCGACAAGGACATCGCCAATCCGGAAACCCGTGCTTCCATTCAGGAAGTCATGCAGATCGCCGACAAGCTGTCCTTGACGGGTACGCCCACCTTTGTCGTGGGTGACGAGGTGGTTGTGGGAGCCGTTGGCTATGACGAAATCAAGGGCCGCCTGAACAATATGCGCAAATGCGGGCATGCTTCCTGCGGCTGAGGCCTCACGACGGTTGCCGCTGACCGGGCGGGCGTGTCAAAAGGCCCGCCATGCTTCATATCAACGACCTCACCTATCGGCTTGGGCCGCGACTGCTGTTCGAGGGCGCAACTGCCGCCCTTCCTGATCGCGCCCGCGTCGGCTTCGTGGGGCGCAACGGTGCCGGCAAGACGACCCTCTTCCGCATGATCTCGGGAGAGCTCGGACCGGAAACCGGCACCATCACCCTGCCCCGCAATGCCCGGCTCGGCCGTGTTGAGCAGGAGGCCCCGGGCGGTCCGGGCAAGCTCGTGGACTTCGTGCTGGATGCGGACAAGGAGCGCACCGCGCTCATGGCCGAGGCAGAAGTCGCCACCGACCCGCATCGTATCGCCGAGATCCAGACCCGTCTCGTTGACATCGACGCCCACGCCGCACCGGCGCGCGCCGCTGGCATCCTCGCGGGTCTTGGCTTCGATCATGAGGCGCAACTGCGCTCCCTGTCGGAGTTCTCCGGCGGCTGGCGCATGCGCGTGGCACTGGCGGCGGTGCTGTTCTCCCAGCCGGACATCCTGCTGCTCGACGAGCCCACCAACTATCTCGATCTCGAAGGCACGCTCTGGCTGATCGACTATCTCGCCCATTATCCGGCGACGGTTCTGGTCATCAGCCATGACCGCGACCTGCTGGATGAGGTCGCCGACCACATCCTGCATCTCGACAATGCAAAGCTGACCCTCTGGAAAGGCAACTACTCGAGCTTCGAGAAGCAGAGGCGTGAGCAGCAGGCCCTGCTGGCGAAGAACCAGAAGAAGCAGGAAGACCAGCGCAAGCACCTGCAGGCCTTCGTGGACCGCTTCCGCGCGCAGGCCACCAAGGCCCGGCAGGCCCAGTCGCGCCTGAAGATGCTGGCGCGGATGGAGCCCGTCTCCGCCATGATCGACCAGCAGGTCCTGCCCTTCGACCTGCCCTCGCCGGAAAAGCCCCTTTCGCCGCCCATCGTGGCCATGGAAGGCGCGACGGTAGGCTATGGCGAGAAGCCTGTGCTGACGAAGCTGTCGCTCAGCATCTCCAATGACGACCGCATCGGGCTGCTGGGCTCGAACGGCAACGGCAAATCGACCTTCGCCAAGCTCGTGGCCGGTCGGCTGGAGGCCATGAGCGGTCACCTGCGCCGGTCTTCCAAGCTCGACGTGGGCTTCTTCGCCCAGCATCAGGTCGATGATCTGGCCCCCAACGGCACGCCCTATTCCCATGTGGCGCAGCTCATGCCGGATGGGACTGAGGCCAAGATCCGTGCCCGCTGCGCACAGATGGGTTTTCCCAATGTGAAGGCGGACACGCGGGTCAGCGAGCTGTCCGGCGGCGAGAAGGCTCGCCTGCTCATGGGGCTCGCGACATTCCACGGCCCGCACCTGCTCATTCTCGACGAGCCGACCAACCATCTCGACATCGACAGCCGCTCCGCCCTGATCGAGGCCCTGAATGACTATCAGGGTGCGGTTATTCTGGTCTCCCATGATCGCTATTTGCTGGAGGCCTGTGCCGACCGTCTGTGGCTCGTGGCAGATGGCACCGTGAAGACCTTCGATGGGGACATGGACGATTATCGTCGCTTCGTCCTCGATCAGGCGCGCAGCGGCGGGGATAGCGGCCGCTCGGACCGCTCGGACAAGGTCACACTGGCCGATCAGCGCCGCGATGCTGCCCGTGCCCGCAAGGAAGCAGCGCCACTCAAGAAAAAGATCGACGAGGTCGAGGCGCGCATGGCCAAGGTCTCCGACCTCGTGCGGCGCGTCGATGAGGCGCTGGCCGCGCCCGACGCCTTCAAGCGCGATGTGGCCAAGGCCGCGCAACTTGCCCAGCAGCGCTCGGAGCTGGTGAGGGCGCTTGAAACTGCGGAAGAGGAATGGCTGGCCCTGTCGAGCGAATATGAAGCGGTCATGGCAAGCTGAGCGGTTGTCTGCGACCAGATAGCCCCCTAGCATCCTGCTGCGCGCAGCAGGATCGACCGCATGACCAAGGGACGCCTGGAAGCCTTCAGTGACGGCGTGATCGCCATCATCATCACCATCATGGTGCTTGAGATGAAGTCACCGCACGAGCCCAGCCTCGATGCGATCCTGACACTCTGGCCGATCCTGATCAGCTACGTCCTGAGCTTCATATTCGTGGCGATCTACTGGAACGCCCACCACCACATGTTCCATGCCGTGGACCATGTGAATGGATCCGTGCTTTGGGCCAACATGCACCTGCTTTTCTGGCTGTCGCTGACACCCTTCGTCACAGGCTGGATGGGCGAAACATATTTCGCTGAATGGCCGACGAGGCTCTACGGGTTCAATCTTCTCGCCTGTGCCATCGCCTACACGATCCTCCAGCGTACGCTCATATCGGCGAATGGACGCAGCTCGACTCTCGCCCGCGCCATTGGTTCCGATCGCAAGGGCTGGGCCTCACTCGCCATCTACGTCATCTCGATTGCCGCCACATTCCTGCATCCGTGGCTGGGCTATTTCGGCTACGCCAGCGTCGCCGTCATCTGGCTGGTGCCGGATCGCCGCATCGAGCAACTCATCCCGGTTGAGAAGGACGCCGACTAGCGGCGCAGCACAGGCACCGCAAGGCGGATCCACTCCTCGGCCGCGTCCCAGGGCACCAGATGCTTGCAGCCCTCGACAATATGCAGGTCGAGCTGCGGATGCGATTGCTTGAGGGCCGTGGCGCGTTCAAAGGCCTTGGCCCGATCTTCCTTGCCGAAGATGAGCAGGAGCGGCTGCTTCACCTCGATGAGACGCTGCCAGAGCGGCGTGGATGGCCTGGCTGCAGGCGCGGCTTCCGGCTGGTCGTTGCGCGCACAAAAGGCCTCGAAGGCCTTTCCGACGCTGCGGCTATGGCGAATGGCAAGTTCCTTGGGCGTGATCAGCTCATGGTGGAAGAGATTGGCTTCCAGCAGCTTGCGCGTATCGTCGATGGTGGGCTCCGACTGGGCCATGCGGCGCTCCAGACGCTGCTGGACCGCAGCTTCTGCCTTGCCCTTGCCGTCATCGGCCGGAGGCAGGAGACTGCCTGTGCCCAGCACGATGACGTGGGACACCCGATCCGGTGTCTGCAAGGCGATCTGGACGGCAGGTCCGCCGGCCTGCGAATGGCCCACAAGAGCCGCTTTCGCGAGTCCCAGCGCATCCATGAATTTCAGGATGCTCTGGCGGCGATAGCCGTTCGAATGGTCTGTGGGCGTGTCAGATAGGCCAAAACCGGGTTGATCAAAGGCGATAGCCCGGAAGCCGGCAGCCGCGAGCGGTGGCAGGTTACGCAGGAACACATCTGCCGACGAACCCAGCGAGCCTCCATGAAGCAGCAGTACCGCCGGCCCGTGGCCCATTTCCACGTAGCGCAGGCGCAGTCCATCGACCTCTACGAACTGATCAGCCGGTCTCTCGATGGACGACATCCTGCAACCTCCCATGGGCGGACCGGTGGCTCCCGGCCTTCGCGGCCATGATAGACGTCGCCAGGCGTGGCCCGCAATCGTGGTGAACGGGCCACTGGGCGTTTCAACCTAGCTGGCGACGTGTTACACGACGCGGCCCAATCGCCCCCCAGGGGCCACTGTCCGAGTTGATCCGCATGTCCGAACAGGTTGTCACGCGCTTTGCCCCTTCGCCGACCGGCTTTCTCCATATCGGCGGGGCGAGAACCGCGCTCTTCAACTGGCTCTATGCCCGCCGCTTCGGCGGCAAGATGATGCTGCGCATCGAGGACACCGATCGCGAGCGCTCGACAGATGCTGCCATCACCGCGATCATCGACGGGCTGAAGTGGCTCGGCCTGAGCTGGGATGGGGACGTCGTCTATCAGTTTTCCCGCGCGGCCCGGCATCGGGAGATCGCCGAGCAGCTCTTGGCCACGGGCATGGCCTATCATTGCTTTGCGACCCAGCAGGAGCTTGAGGAAATGCGCGAGAAGGCGCGCGCCGAGAAGCGCCCGCCGCGCTACGACGGGCGCTGGCGCGATCGCGATCCCGCCGATGCGCAGAAGGCCCGTGATGCCGGCCTCAAGCCGGTTGTGAGACTCAAGGCCCCGCAGCAGGGCGAGACGGTGATCGACGATCAGGTGCAGGGTCGCGTCGTTTTCCCGAACAAGGATCTCGACGACCTGATCCTGCTGCGCTCGGATGGCACGCCGACCTACATGCTCGCCGTGGTGGTGGACGATCACGACATGGGCGTCACCCACATCATCCGGGGCGACGACCACCTCACCAACGCAGCGCGCCAGACGCATATCTACGAGGCACTCGGCTGGAAGGTGCCCTCCATGTCGCATATCCCGCTGATCCACGGGCCGGATGGCGCCAAGCTTTCAAAGCGCCACGGCGCGCTGGGCGTCGATGCCTATCGCGGCATGGGATACCTGCCGTCCGCCCTGCGCAATTATCTCGTGCGTCTGGGCTGGAGTCAGGGCGACAAGGAGTTCTTCACGACGCAGGAGATGGTCGAGGCCTTCGATCTGTCCGGCATCGGCCGCTCTCCCGCGCGCTTCGATTACGCGAAGCTCGAGAACATGAACGGCCAGTACATGCGCGCGGCCGACGATGGGGAGCTGCTCGACGCGCTCGTGGCCACCCTGCCCTATCTGCCGCAGGCGGACGACTATCTGCCCAAGCTGGACGACTCCATGAAGGCAAAGCTGCGCGCGGCCATGTCAGGCCTCAAGGAGCGCGCCAAGACGCTGGTCGAGCTCGCCGAGGGTGCTCGCTACCTCTTTGCTGCCCGCCCGCTGCCCATGGACGACAAGGCCCGCGACATCATTGCAAATGGTGGCAAGGCACATCTTGCAGCCCTGCTGCCAAAGCTGGAAGCGCTGGCCACCTGGTCTGCCGCCGCCACCGAGGAAGTGGTGCGCGTCTATGTGCAGGAAACCGGCGCCAAGCTGGGTCAGGTGGCGCAGCCCCTGCGCGCCGCGCTGACCGGCCGCTCGACCTCGCCGGGGATCTTCGATGTTCTCGAAGTGCTCGGCCGCGAGGAAAGCCTTGGAAGGCTGAAGGATCAGGCAGCCCAGGGCTGACCGAAGCGACTCCCGCTTCCTTCTCCCCGCGTGCGCCCGCACCCCGACCCTCTCCCGCCTGCGGGAGAGGGAGCCGATCTCAGCCCTTGCGCTGATACATCCCGACCTTTTCGCGGGCTGCCTTGAGGAAACTCAGGTCCACCACGCTTGCCACCGTGACATGCTTCTGAACGAGACCGAGGTCCTGCACGAAGCTCAGGTCACGTTGCATCCCCTCCTGATTGGGCTCGCCATTGGGATCACAGGCGGCGGGAATGACCTTGCGGAGGATCGCTTCCTCCTTGAAACCTGAATATTTCGCGATGATGCCGATCATTTCATCCGCATCCTTGCCGGCGATGTGACCGTCCTTCAAGGCATCGTTGTAGTCGTGCACGGCGCGCAGGAACGCGCGCATGAAGGCGTTTGCAGCCTCGGTCTTCTTCACGAAGGGCGCGCCATAGGTGGTTACGGCAGCCTGCTGGTTGGGATAGATCTCGTCGATCGTCATGAAGCGCTTGGCGATGCCGCGCGCTTCGGCGAGGGAGACGATGGGTTCGGCAACGATCGTTGCGTCGATCGCCTTGTTGCCCATGGCCGCGAACATATCCGGCGTGGCGAGGAAGATACGCTCGACGTCATCGAAGGCGACCCCGCCCTTCTTGCAGGCCTCATTGAGGGTCGACTGTTCACCGGCGCTGCCCACCGCCGGGATCGCGACCTTGCGCCCCTTCAGATCCGCGAGGCTCTTGAAGGCGCCGCTGTCGATCAGGTCAGCGCGCACGAGCAGGGACTGGAAGCCATAGCCGGGGGCATTACGCGCCTTGTCAGCCACGATCTTGATGGCGATTTCCCGCTCGTTGGCGTTGTAGAGCCCCGCTGAAATGGCCCCACCGCTGACGTCCAGGTCGCCGGTCGAGAGAGACGAGATCATCTTGGCGCCCGAGGGAAACGCCTGAATGTCCACGTCGAGCCCTTCTGCCCGGAAATAACCCCTTGCGTCAGCTATGAAATAGGGAGCGTCGCTGACCGTATTCACGATGCCCAGCGACACCTTGGTCGCGGCCCGCACGATCGCCGGCGAGAACACGGCAGACGCGGCAGCGACCCTGAGTAGGGCACGACGGGAAAGACGGGCATGAAACACAAGAACCTCCCTGAACAGCGGCGGACCGTCGCAGGTGCCTGCCCGGGCGCGGACTTTAGCTCCGCGGGTGCGGTGCGCAAGTGGTCAGCCTGCTGAAGGACCAGCCGAACTGCCTGCGGTAACAACATATTGCCTTGAGGCTGGGCTACGGCAAAGTCAGGGCTTGTTCACCACATGGCGGATCGGCGAAAGTTCAGCTTCCATTCGCTTGAACGTCACTCGCCAATGCGATAGCTGTTCGGCAGTGCAATAACCAATGCCCGGCCATGGAGGGCGGAAGCCCTCTTGTACGCTCGGCGAAGCGAGCAAAAGGCACGACTATGAGCGCAAGAACAGGAACCTTTACGATCGGCGACACCTCGGTAGAAATGCCGATCAAGAGTGGCACGATCGGGCCTGATGTCGTCGACATCGGCAAGCTCTACGACCGCACCGGGACTTTCACCTTTGACCCGGGCTTCCTGTCCACCGCTTCGTGCGAATCCAAGATCACCTATATCGATGGTGATAACGGCATCCTGCTTCATCGTGGTTTTCCGATCGAGCAGCTCGCCGAGCACGGCGACTATCTCGAGACCTGCTACCTGCTTTTGTACGGGGAACTCCCGACGGCCACGCAGAAGGCTGACTTCGACTACCGCATCACGCGCCACACGATGGTGCATGACCAGATGCACAGCTTCTTCCGCGGCTTCCGTCGCGACGCGCATCCGATGGCGGTGCTCGTGGGATGCGTCGGCGCCCTTGCCGCCTTCTATCACGACTCGACGGACATCTCCGATCCGCATCAGCGCATGGTCGCCTCGATGCGCATGATCGCGAAGATCCCGACGCTCGCCGCCATGGCCTACAAATACAACATTGGTCAGCCGTTCGTTTATCCCAAGAACGATCTCGACTTTGCCTCGAACTTCCTGCGCATGTGCTTCGCCGTGCCGTGCGAAGAGTACAAGGTGAACCCGGTTCTCGCCCGCGCGCTTGACCGCATCTTCATCCTGCACGCCGACCACGAGCAGAATGCGTCGACTTCGACGGTTCGTCTCGCCGGTTCGACGGGTGCAAATCCCTTCGCCTGCATCGCCGCTGGTATCGCCGCCCTGTGGGGACCCGCGCATGGTGGTGCCAACGAGATCTGCCTGCGCATGCTGATGGAAATCGGCTCGGTGGAGCGCATCCCGCAGTTCATTGCCCGCGCCAAGGACAAGAACGATCCGTTCCGCCTCATGGGCTTCGGTCATCGCGTTTACAAGAACTTCGACCCGCGCGCGAAGATCATGCACAAGACCTGTCACGAGGTTCTTGCCGAGCTTGGCATCAAGGACGATCCGCTGCTCGACGTCGCGATGGAACTCGAGCGCATCGCTTTGCACGATGAATATTTCATCGAGCGCAAGCTCTATCCGAACGTCGATTTCTACTCAGGTATCACCCTGAAGGCGATGGGCTTCCCCACCACCATGTTCACGGCCCTCTTCGCGGTGGCGCGTTCGGTGGGCTGGATTGCCCAGTGGAAGGAGATGATCGAGGAGCCGAACCAGAAGATTGGTCGTCCGCGTCAGCTCTACACGGGCGAGGCCCAGCGCGATTACACGCCGATCGGCAAGCGCTGAACCTTCGAATAGAAACGATCAAGGGCCGCCCACTGGGCGGCCCTTTTCATTTGGTCTCGGGGCCATCAGACCTTCGCAGCTTCGGCCGCGCCCTGTGTTCCGCAGCTCATCGAATATGGTCGAGCACAATCCGGGCAGCCCGCAGGCTGGGTGTCTCGCCTGCGTCGAGCCGCATGAGTGTATCGACACGTCGAAGCGCGTCGAGCTGTGCGCTGCGCACGGGCGTATCCCCAATCAGATCCAGCAGCGCCGGCACAAGGCGGTCAGGTGTACAATCATCCTGAATGTATTGCGGGATGGCAGTCTCGCCGAGGATCAGATTGGGCAGGACGGCGGTGCTGACGGTTGCCAGCGCGCGCACGATGGCCTCCTCCAGCCGGGAGACGCGATAGGCCACGGCCATCGGCACCTGTGAGAGGGCGAGTTCAAGGGTGACCGTTCCAGAAGCGGCGAGCGCGGCGCGTGCCCGACGAAAGGCCGCCCATTTTTCAGCCTCTCCAAGCAGGATGCTCGGTTTGACCGGCCAGCCTGCGACCGCCTGTTCGATCTGGCCGCGCAGGTGGCTCACTGCCGGCAGCACGAAATCCACTGGTGTCTGCGTCGACACCCTCGCCACGACCTCGCCAAAGACCGGCATCAGGCGTTCAATTTCCGACCGGCGCGAGCCCGGCAAGACCAGAACCGTCGGTGTTCCGCTTTCGCGCCGCGCAGCTTCCTCGAGGCCCGGCCGCAGTTCGGCGTAGCGCTCGACCAGAGGGTGGCCGACATAGGTGCAGGCAGGCCCTCCCAGGCGCTCATGGGCGGCAGGCTCGAAGGGCAGCAGAGCGAGCACGTGATCCGTATAGGCTCGCATGGCGCGGGCTCTCCCGGGCCGCCAGGCCCAGACGGTCGGGCTCACGTAATCGACGACCGGAAGGTCGGGCAGGCGGGCCCGTACGCGCTTGGCCACGCGATGGGTGAAATCAGGACTATCGATCAGGACCAGCACGTCGGGCGGGCGGGCGATGATGGCTTCGGCGGTTTCACGGATGCGGCGCAGGAGCGTCGGCAGGCGCGCAATGACCGGCAGGAAGCCCATGACCGCGATATCTGACTGGGGAAAGAGGCTCTCGAGCCCCTGCCCCGTCATGGCCGGCCCGCCAACGCCGCGGATTGTGGCGTCGGGCCTCAGGGAGCGCAGGGCCCCCATGAGCTTCATGCCCAATTGATCGCCGGACTCTTCACCCGCGATGACGAAGACATCCGGCGGGGCGCTCATGGCGAGGGCCCTATTCGCGCGGTGTCACGATGGCCCGGTCACCGCCTTCGCGGATGAAGTCGAGTATCTCGTGAACCTGGGGATGTTCGGCAAATTCGGCAGCCACGTCTTCAACACGTTCAGCCAGCGTGCCTTCCTGTGCAAACAGCAGGCGATAGGCGCGGCGCAGATCGTGAATCGCCTCGCGTGAAAACCCACGACGCTTCAGGCCCACGAGGTTGAGACCGGCCAGATAGGCTCGATTGCCAAGCGCCATTCCGTAGGGAATGACGTCATGCTCGACACCGGCAAGGCCACCGACAAAGGCATGGTGCCCAACGCGTACGAACTGGTGCACCGCAGAGCCGCCGCCCATGATGACGAAGTCGCCGATGCGCGTGTGGCCGGCAAGCATGACGTTGTTCGACAGGATCACATCGCTACCCACATGGCAGTCGTGGGCTGCATGGGAATTGGCGAGGAAGGTGCAGCGATCGCCAATGACCGTGGTCATGCTGCCCCCAGCCGTGCCGGGGTTCATCGTCACGCCTTCACGGATCAGGCAATCCATGCCGATCACCAGCGTGGAAGGCTCGCCGCGATACTTCAGGTCCTGCGGTTCATGGCCAATCGACGCGAAAGGAAAAATGCGCGTGCGTGCGCCAACTGTCGTGCGGCCATGAACGGCAACATGGGAAACGAGCTTGACGCCTTCATCAAGCGTGACATCCGGACCGACATGGCAGAAGGGGCCAATGCTGACACCTTCGCCGATCTTCGCTCCGCTCTCGATGACGGAGCTGGGATGAATGTTCGTGGTGTTCATCAATCAAACTTTCAACAAGGCGCCTTGGCGCGAATCATCAGGCCTTCTTGTCGTCGGCGACAAGCATCGCACTCACTTCCGCCTCGCAGACAACCTGACCGTCGACCTTGGCGATGCCCTGATACCACCACATGTTGCGGCGCTGGTTTATCTTGGTCATGTGGAACTCGACCCGATCACCGGGGATCACAGGCTTGCGAAACTTCGCATTGTTGATGGTCATGAAGTACACGACCTTCGGCGTTCCGCTCGCCTTTGCGTTCACGCACAGCGCGCCCGCAGTCTGCGCCATGCCTTCGATCAACAGAACACCCGGCATCACAGGCGCGTCCGGGAAATGGCCCTGAAACTGCGGCTCGTTGAAGGTGACGTTCTTGATGCCGATGCAGGACTCATCGCTGTTGCACTGGATGATGCGATCAACGAGCAGGAACGGATAACGATGCGGCAGTGACTTGAGCAGCTTCAGGATGTCGACTGTCTCAAGGGTGGGAGTATCAGCCTCATTCATGGTGATTTCTTCCGCTACGCGGAGCCTTCCTTCTAACGTCAGCTATTTTCGGAGGACGAGCCTCCGGAACCCTTATCACGCCTGGCGAGCCGGTCGATGAGCGCAACGCGCTTTAACATCTCACGCATGGGGGTGGCAGGTGAGCCACCCCAGCGTTCGCCCGCAGGTATATCGCGCATGACGCCGGCCTGTGCCGAGATCTGCGCACCGGTGCCGATCTTGAGATGGCCCGCGAGGCCGGCCTGGCCGCCGATGGCGACAAAGTCCCCCACCTGCGTGGAGCCCGAAATACCGACATGGGAGACGATCACGCAGTGGCGGCCAATGGTGACGTTATGTCCAATCTGAACGAGGTTGTCGATCTTGGTGCCCTCACCGATGATGGTGTCGCGATTGGCGCCGCGATCCACCG
>CAISZN010000055.1 GCA_903889985.1 uncultured Hyphomicrobiales bacterium
GAGACAACCACCGAGACTGCATTCTCCGACTTCGCCCGCACGGCGACCTTGGCGGAGAAGTCATTGCCCTTGTCGGCTGAGGCCTCTTCCACGTTGCAGACATAGAGCACCGGCTTCGATGTCAGCAGGCCCAGCATGTTGAAGGCCTTGCGCTCGTCCGCCGAGATGGTGGCAGTACGCGCCGGCTTGCCCTCGCGAAGGAGAACGAGGCAGCGATTGACGAGATCAAGCGATTCCTTCGATTCCTTGTCGCCGCCACGGGCCTTCTTCTCAAGGCTGGTGACACGGCGCTCAAGACTGTCGAGATCCGACAGCATCAGCTCGGTCTCGATCGTGTCGATGTCGCGCAGCGGATCGACGTCGCCTTCCACATGGGTGATGTCATTGTCGATGAAGCAGCGCACCACATGGGCGATGGCATCGCATTCGCGGATATTGGCAAGGAACTGGTTGCCGAGGCCCTCACCCTGCGAGGCACCGCGCACGAGGCCCGCGATATCCACGAAGGTCAGCCGCGTCGGGATGATCTCCTTCGAGCCGGCGATGGCCGACAGGGCATCAAGGCGCGGATCGGGGACGGCGACGTCGCCCACATTCGGCTCGATGGTGCAGAAGGGATAATTGGCTGCCTGGGCTGCCGCCGTCTGCGTCAGCGCGTTGAACAGCGTCGACTTGCCGACATTCGGCAGGCCCACAATACCGCATTTGAAACCCATGGCCGGATGCTCGCTGGAAGGGAGGGGGCTGGCCCCGCGACATGGCCCGGTAATGGGGGCTCGCGCGCCAAAAGGCAAGGTTTGCGTGGGCGAGTCTTTAAAAGCCAAAGCGCTGAAACCACCTTCCCCTTGATGGAGAGGGTGCGCCCCCCTCGCGCTTCTCCGCTTTGCCCGCTATAGAGCCTGTCCATGACCCAATCGATCTGCCCCTGCCGCAAGACCTCCGACCAGAAGCTCGCCTATGCCGCGTGCTGCCAGCCCTTCATCGAGGGCAAGGCGCCGGCCCCGACGGCGGAAGCCCTGATGCGCTCGCGCTACAGCGCCTTCGCGGTCGGCGCGATCCCCTATCTGGCCCAGACCGTCGCGCCCGAGAGCCGGCATGACATGGATATGGACTCGCTTGAACGCTGGTCGAAGGAGTCTGAATGGCTTGGCCTCGACATCGTCGAAACAGAGGGCGGGCAGCCCGGCGACGGCCTCGGCATCGTGGAATTCAATGCCCACTTCAAGCGTGAGGGCACGGAAGAAAGCCATCTCGAGCGCTCCTCCTTCCGTTTCGACCAGAAGGACAAGTGCTGGTATTTCGTCGACGGCGGCAAGCCCAAGGGCAAGACCGTGGTCAACACCCAGAAGGTCGGCCGCAACGACCCCTGCCCCTGCGGCAGCGGCAAGAAATTCAAGAAATGCCACGGCGTGGCCGCCTGATCACCTTGGACCGCGTGGCTTAGCCACGCATCCGGATGCGTGTCGATTCTCGGAAATGGAAGCTCGCTGCTTCCGCCCGCTTCTCCCCGCCGCAGGTGGGGAGAAGGGGAGCATGAGGGGTCGGCGTGCTCTTCGATCTCAGCGCGTTGAGAACCGCAGCGGCCTCACCCTGCCCCTCCCGCGAGCAGGACAGGGGACGCGATGCAACCCATCTGGCCCTTCCAAAAACCATGCCCCATAATCCAGCCCAACAGCATGTCGCCAAGACGCGCCAAGAGGGGTGAGCGATGAAGATCACATTGCGCCGGATGATTGCCGGCCTTCTTTTGTCCCTGCCAGCAACCATGCCTGCCCTCGCCGCTGGCGACGTCGCTCGAGGCAAATATCTCGTCACCATCGGCATCTGCGAAGGCTGCCATTCACCCCGTGACGCTCAGGATCGGATCATCGAGTCAAAGCGCCTTGCCGGCGGTGGCCGCGCAGGCGGGCTTGCAACTCCCAATCTCACACCGGATGCGGAAACCGGGCTCGGCACCTGGTCTGAAGCAGACGTTGTCGAGGCCCTGCGCAATGGCCATCGCCCCGATGGCAGCGCTGTGCGCCCGCCCATGGGCATTTTTTTCTACAAGGGTTTCTCGGACCAGGATGCCGAGTCCATTGCTGCCTATCTGAAATCACTGGCCCCCGTCAGCAACAAGGTCGAACGTAGCCCCGTGACCGCTGCCGCGCCGACCTATCCCCACGTGGACCACGTCGCGGAGCCTGACCACAGGGATCCGCAGTCTTATGGCCGCTATCTCACTCAGACCGTCAGTCACTGCCTGCAGTGCCATACGCCGCGCAAGGATGGCCAGATCGACCTCACGCGCGCGGGTGCTGGCGGCAACACCTATCGCGCGCCCGGTGGCGGCTCGGTGGTGTCGTCCAACATCACGCCGGGTAATCCCGACGGCATCGCCAAATGGACTGACGAGCAGGTGAAGACAGCCATTACCAAGGGCCTGCGTCCTGATAGTGGCCGCATAGTCGATGTGATGGACTTCAGCCTCTATGCCCAGATGACGCCGGAGGATCTGACCATGCTCGTGGGCTACCTGCGCACATTGCCTGCGGTCGTGACGAAGTAAGCGCTACTGCGCCCGCAGCCATTCAACAACGTCCTGCGCGCCAGCCTGAACGGTGGTGAAATGACCGGCCGAAACAGTCACGACGCGGCCACCGCGCGCCACCTGCTGCGCGCCGGGATCGCCTGTGCCGACAACCCACAGCAGCTTCACACCGCCTGCGCCTGCATTGCGTGAAATGACGGCCTTGCCTTTCGGGTCGAAGAAACTCGCATAGGCCGCTGCAGTCGTCTGCACGGTGGAAACGGTGCCTTGATTGATATCCATGAAGCTTGCCGTTTCATTGCCGCGCCCGGCGGCAATCATCGCCTTGGCCCGCTCCAGGCTCTCCTGCGTGCGCGGGTAGAAGCGATCAGGCTGATGCCCCGGCGCCATGGCCACCACGGCATTGATGCCCCGGCGCTGCGCCCCAGAGCCAAGTGCTACATTGGCGCCGATGCTTTGTCCCA
>CAISZN010000056.1 GCA_903889985.1 uncultured Hyphomicrobiales bacterium
GGCACCTTCTTGTCAGCAGCCTTCTTGACCGCCGCCTTTTTCGCGGGTGCCTTGCCAGCCTTAGCGGTAGCCTTTTTAGGCGACGACATAGATGTCGTTCCCCTTCTGGGTGATTTCGTACTTGCGCAGCTTCACCTTCGGGTTCGACACGTGAGCACCGGTCTTCATGTCGTACTCATAGCCATGCCACGGGCAGACGAAGTTCATGCTGTCCGTAAAATGCAGACCCATCGAGGTCTTGTCGGGGCGCAGACGCTCCTCGACACGTGCAATGGTCAGACCCTCGCAGGAGGGGCCGCCCTGATGGAGGCAGAAGTTCGAGTAGGCGTAGAACTCGCCCTCGTGCTTGAAGATGCCGATCTCGTGCTCGCCAACGCGGACGATCTGACGATCACCGTCCTTAAATTCGGAAGCCTTCCCGACAAACTGCTCGGCCATGAGCTTTTACCCTCCCGTTGCTCGGTCATAGCACCGGCGTGGCCCAGACGGACCACCCCGCATGGCTATGGCTCTAAGCAGCCCCGAGGTGTCTGTCCAAAACATCTTTGTTTCCGCTGCCCTAAGCTTTTTGTCTGCTGCACTGCAATATCAGCGCAAGGCTCGCGCATATGGGCCCATGGCGGTCAGCAGGCGCCCGGTCAGCATTTCCAGAAAGTCCGTAATTCGGGCCTCATTGGCGAAAGGCAGTCGCCGCGCCGGGCGCACACGATAGAGGGTGCGGGTGATGGTCGGGCGATCAATCCTGCGACCGACCAGCTCGCCACTCGACAATTCCTTGGGCGCAAGACTGTAGGGCATGATGGTCGCCGCCCCGCCCCGTCCGATGAGCGCCTTCATGGAGGAGACCGAATGGACCTCGAAGGCCAGCCGCAGATGCAGGCTCAGTCTGCGCGCCTCCGCCTGGACGATGTTGCGGATCACCCCGCGCTCACCGGCAATGACGAGGTCATGGGCCAGCGCCTCCGAGAGGCTGACCGTGTCCGAAGCCGGCGCATGGGCGGGCGAGGTGACCAACAGCAGGTCTTCCTCGAGAAGGGCGATCCGCTCCAGGTCCGGCCGATCCGGCACGTTCCAGGCAAAGCTCACATTGAGCTGGTCGCGATCGAGGGCGTCGAGAAGCACGACGCTGCGTTCCTCCACGAGGCTCAGCGAAACGCCGGCCATGGCGTCCTTCGCCTCGATCAGGAGTTCGGGCCCAAGCAGGAGCATGAGGCTTGGCGGCATCCCCAGGAGCACATGATCGCTCTGGCCCGACGTCAGGGCCTTCAGCTCGATTTCGGTAGCTTCGACTTCAGCCAGAATGCGCCTTGCCCTTTCGAACAGGAGCTTGCCCGCGTCAGTGGGAAGCATGCCGCGTGAATGGCGCACGAAGAGCGTGACGCCGAGTTCGGTTTCGAGCTGGCGGATCTGCACGCCCAGAGCCGGTTGCGCGACATTGAGCTGCTCCGCAGCAGCCGTGATGTTGCCGGCCTCAACCACTTTCACGAAATAGGCGAGCTGACGCAGGTTGATGATTTTTCTCCTTGCGTGGCTGATTTATCAGCCGGGTTCCACCCCTTTTAGCGCAAGACAAGCCACAGCCACAACGACGACCATTGGCCGCTTGCGGATTACCGTGAAGAGAAATCACTCAGGCCCTGAAAGCTGGCAGGACCCGAAAATCAGTGCAAGAATCGCGGGCGATGCGGGAGCGTCCCGCGCCGCCCTGTTGAATGATCAGCGCTTGACGCCGCAGCTCGCCATGAACTTGCGGGCCTTGGGCTCAGCGGATGCCGAGAAGCGGCCACTTGCCCGCATCTCGTCGATTTCCTCGTTGGACATGGCCTTGACGACGCCATTGGCGTAGCAGCCACAGCGGCGGTTCGCGATATCGGCCCCAGCCTTGTCCTGCTGCTCGACGAGATTGGTGCAGATGTCCTTCAGGCGATCGCGAATCTGCTCATTGGTCGGCGGCTTGTCGAAGCCCGATGGGCCACCCGGCGGGCGACCGCCAGCCAGGGCCATGCCGCTCAAGGCAATGAAAGCAGTGGCGAAAATCACCGGACGAAGTATGGACGACAAAGCCTACCCCCGAAAAATCCAACCCGGGCCTCGCCCGCGGGCCCCAATATCTGCCCGCTTTAGGCGGAATTGCAATGGGGCACAGTCCTAAGGTTCCCGACCGTTACATCTTTGCACTCTCATGCCGGGCGCAGGGACACGCGGTTGTCGTGGAAGGCTGCCCCGCCGAAGGGTGCCGGCGCATCGGCTCCGGTCAGCATGTTGATGCCCTTCCCGTCCACGAAGGCGTCGTTGGGCCACAGGCCTTCCGAAATCAGCACGCCGCGCTGCACCCCCTCGAACAGGGTCGCGTGCAGGCGCACCTCGCCGCGTTCGTTGGAGAGCACCACCAGATCCCCCTCGCTGATCTCAAGATCGCTCGCATCGAGCGGATGCACCATGACCTGCGGGCGCCCCTCGCGCTGGCGGGACGATGGCGTCTCGTTGAAGGTCGAGTTGAGGAAGTTGCGCGCCGGGCTCGTGGCCAGCCGGAACGGATGCTGTGCCGTCGCCCCCTCGATCACATCCCAATGGTCCGGCAGGCCCGGCATGGTGCGCCAGGGCCCGCGCATGCCGATGTTGCCATAGGGCACCTTGGTCCAGTCAGCCCGGAAGCGGAACTTTCCATCCGGCCAGGCAAACCCTTTCAGGAAGTGGGAAGTCTCGAAGTCCGGCTGCACATCGATCCAGTTTGCCTTTTCAAGCTCGGTCATGCGCGGCAGGCCCGACGTGAAGAGGGTCGCATCGGCGAGCCCTTTTGGAGTCATGCGGAAGCCGGGATGCTCGGCCCCTACCCGCTTGGCGATCTCGCAGATCACCTCGTGATTGCTGCGGCATTCCCCGGGCGCATCGA
>CAISZN010000057.1 GCA_903889985.1 uncultured Hyphomicrobiales bacterium
TGTGCCGTGGGCGGCGTCCATTGCTGCCCACTGCCCTGCGATCACTTGCCCATCATCATTTGCGCGCCGACCGGATGGCCTGCCAGACCTTCTCAGGTGTCGCCGGCATGTCGAGATGGTCGATCCCCAATGGCCGAAGGGCATCGAGCACGGCGGTCATGACCACGGCGGTTGCGGGCGTCGTCCCACCTTCGCCGCCACCCTTGATGCGCAACGGATTGCCGTGGGTCGCATCCTCGACAAGTGTCACTCCGAACATCGGGAACATGGCGGCGCGGGGCATGCCATAGTCCATGAAGCTGCCGGTGAGTACCTGCCCGTTGGAATCATAGTACACGCCCTCGGTCAGTGCCGGGCCAGCGCCCTGCACGATGCCGCCAATAGCCTGCCCGTGCAAAATCAGCGGATTAACCGGCTGGCCTGCATCATCGAGCGTCGTATAGCGCGTGATCTCGAGCACGCCTGTCTCCGGATCGATCTCGATCTCGCAAGCAGCTGCGCCCGTCGGGAAGGCCGGAATGCGGCCGGTAAATGTCTTGGCGGAAGCGAGTGGTGCCTTGAGATCTTCCGGCAAGGTCGGATCGCCGGCAACAGCGCGGGCGATCTCGAAAATATCCAGCCTTCGATTGTTGTTCGAAGCGCCGAAAAAGCCGCTCTCGAAAGCAACAGCAGCCTTGTCGGTCTCCAGCAGATGCGCCGCCACCGCCTTCGCGCTATCGACGATCTCGCTGCCTGCCTCAAACATTAGCGTTCCGGCCAGACGCATCGAGCGATCCGAATGGGAACCGCCACCTGAGGCGACCTTGTCCGTGTCGCCATAGACCAGGCGCACATCGCTCGGCGTCACGCCGACGAGATCGGCGACGACCTGCGCAAAACTCGTCTCGTGGCCCTGCCCCGTGGACTGGGTGCCAACGACAAGTTCAACAAAGCCTGCCGGATCAATGCGAATTTCAGCGCGTTCGTGCGGTGCACCAACCGGAGTTTCCACATAGTTGGAGTAGCCAAAGCCCAGCAGCTTGCCACCCCGCTTCGCCTCCTCGCGACGGGCTGCAAAGCCCTGCCAGTCGGCAAGTTCCAGCATGCGGTTCATGTTGGCGACGAAGGTGCCCGCGTCATAGGTGAGGCCGGAAGCCGTGCGATAGGGCAGGCTCTGGCGCGGGATGATGTTGCGCCGGCGCAGCTCCATGCGATCCATGCCCAGCCGCTGCGCTGCATCATCCAGCAGGCGCTCCAGAACGAGCGTGGCTTCCGGACGCCCTGCACCGCGATAGGGCGCAGTTGGAACGGTGTTGGTCACCACGCCGCGCAACAGCACCGCAGCCTTCGGAATGTCATAGATCGTCGTGCCGACGCGCCAGCCATTGTGCAGCGATGTGAAAGACACCGTATGCGCGCCGATGTTGCCGGTAATCTCCACGTCATAGGCGAGGATGCGACCGCTCTTGTCGAGCGCGAGGCGGGCGCGGGTGATGTTGTCGCGGCCCTGATAGTCGGCGAGGAAACATTCGCTGCGGTCGCCTGTCCACTTGACCGGGCGGCCGACTTCCTTCGCGGCCCACAGCACGGCAATCTGCTCGGGATAGCAGTTGGTGCGCGTGCCGAAACCACCGCCTGTATCGGGAACGATGACGCGCAACTTTTCTGGCGGCAGCTTCATCGCGGCGCAAACCGCGACACGCATGCGATGCGCGCCCTGACAGCCGCTCGTCAGCACATAGCGGTCAGCTTGCACATCGAATTCACCCAGCGCCGAGCGCGGTTCCATCTGCGCAGTCACGGTGCGCTGGCTGCGGATCGTCTGCTCGACCACGAGGGCTGCCGTGGCAAAGGCTTCCTCGCAGCCGGAGCGATCATTTACGTCGGCCTGCAGCACAAGATTGCCCGGCGCCTGCGACCAAATCTGCGGCGCATCCGGCTCAAGCGCTGCCATGGCATCGGTCACCGAAGGCAGGATCTCATAGTCGATCTCGACGGCCTCGGCCGCATCGCGCGCCTGATTGCGGGTTTCAGCCATCACCACCGCGATCGGCTCGCCCGGATATCGGACGGTGCCAACAGCAAATGGGATGTGGGGCATATCGACCACCAGGTGCCCCATGGCCGCCTGAAAGGCGCCGCGCTTCCACTCGACGGCATCTGCACTGACGGTGCCCTGCGCCATGCCGCCAAAGCCAGCCGCGAGATAGTCTGCGCCGGTCAGGATTTTCAGCACGCCGGGCATGGCCAGGGCTACTGTGAGGTCGATGTTGCTCAGCTTTGCGTGGGCATGGGGCGAGCGCACGAAGGCTGCCCACACCTGCCCCGGCAGGTTGATATCGTCAGTGTAGCGACCGGCACCCCGGACGAGCCGGAGATCCTCGAAGCGGGGCAGCGGGCGGCCAATCCACGGGCCACCCTGCGAAGGGTCCATCTTCGAATCCGCGATGCTCACCTTGTCCTCCCCACCACGCGAGTTGCCGCGCGGATGCCGAACGAATAACTTGCGCGCCGCAACGACTTTGCTGGCATGTCGCTTAACGGGCACTTGCCGCTTCTACAGCATTGATAAGCAGGTGGGAACCGCCATGGGATTGATCGGAACGACCTCCACGCAAGAAGCTGCGAGCGTCGATATGGAGCGCTTCCGGCTGCGCCGCTTCGTGGAGAGCCTTGGCCCTGAGGAATGCGAAA
>CAISZN010000058.1 GCA_903889985.1 uncultured Hyphomicrobiales bacterium
CGGCCTTTGGCTGCGTCGCCCTTCTGGCCCGTCAGCGAGGCCGGGATAGCATCGCCCACGATGAGCGGCCCGCCCTGCGCCCCTGCCCCGCCTGCAGGCACGGTCACGGCGAGCCACGCCAGAACCGTTGCTGTGAGCCGGCGGCGCTCAGCCAAAGGTTTCGCGCGTGATCGTCTTGAACCAGCCATGGGCATAATTGGCTTCGGCCACGCGGGTGGCGGCAGGCGCATCAACCGGGCTCGTCCCGCCAGCGCCCTCGATGTCCACGAAGAGATCCTTGTCGGGACGATAGACGCCGGCGACCGAGATGCCGTAGTCCGGCTGCACAATGGAATAGCAGGTGTTGAGCAGGCGCGGTTCGGACGGCTTCTCGCCGGCCAGCAGGCGCACAACAGCCGCCGCACAGGCCTTGGCCTGTGCATTGGCAGCAAAGGCGGACTTGGGCATGGCACCCATGATGGCCGCGTCGCCGATCACATGCATGCCGGGCTGCAGCTTGGACTCGAAACTCACCGGGTCGATCGGGCACCAGCCGGAGCGGTCAGTCACGCCCGCGAGGGCCGCTATGGCGCCAGCCTTCTGAGGCGGGATCACATTGACCACGTCAGCCTTGTAGGTGTCGAAGTCGGTGGTGAGCGTCATGGCCGCAGGATCAACCGAATTGACCTTGCCGCCATCCGACAGGCCAATCCACTTGAGGTGAGCCGGATAGAGCTCCTTCCAGGCATTCTGGAAAAGCTTCTGCTTTGAGAAGGCATCCTTGGCATCGAGGACGATGAGCTTGGACTTGGGCTTCTTCGTCTTGAGGTACCAGGCGATAAGGCTGGCGCGCTCATAGGGGCCGGGCGGGCAGCGGAAGGGATTGGCAGGCGCCGAGATGACCACCGTGCCACCATCGGGCATGGCCTCGAGCTGGCGGCGCAGCAGGGTGGTCTGGGCGCCCGCCTTCCAGGCATGGGGCATGCGCTCGGCAGAGGCTTCGGTATAGCCAGGCAGGCCAGTCCAGTTGATGTCGATACCCGGGGACAGAACGAGCCTGTCGTAGGGCAGCTTCGTGCCATCGGCGAGGCTCACGACCTTGGCCCCGGCATCGATGCCCGTGGCGCTCTGGATCACGACCGAGACGCCAGCCTTCTTCAGGCCGTCGTAGGTGAATTCCTGTTCCTTCAGCTCGCGCAGGCCAACGATGACCTCGTTGCTGAAGGGGCACGACGTAAAGGTCGGATTGGCCTCGACCAGCGTTACGCTAAGCTTTGGCTCCATCGACTTGAGGAAGCGTGCAGCCGTCGCGCCGCCAAAGCCGCCGCCGATGACCACGACGCGGCCGGCCGCGCCCTGTGCAAGGGCTGGGGCTGCAAGGGTGCTGGCGGCAGCAGAGGTGAGGAGATCGCGTCTGGTGATGCGCATGATGTCTCCTCAGTGCTGGGTGGCGTACCAGTCGGCGATGGCGCCGACCTCGGCCTCGGAGAAACCCTTGGCGATGCGGTCCATCACCGTCTCCGGGCGGGCACCCGTGCGGAAGGCCACCATGGCTGCCTTGATGTCCTCTGCCTTCAGGCCGATGAGGCGAACTGCATTGGTTTCAACGCCGGCTGAACCGGGATGGCATCCAGAGCAGGCAAGCGCGCCTGCGGGTGCCTCGGCAGCCTGGGCCACTGAGGCAACAAGCAGGGCCGCAAAAGTTGCAGCGACCAGCTTCATATGTCTCTCCAGAAAGAAAACGGGCCGGCGGAACAAACCACCGGCCCGGATCACTTACGCTCCCGCGAGCGACTGGTTCATCAGCGGGAAGTTGCGGATGCGCTTGCCGGTCGCCGCGAAGATCGCGTTGAGCACGGCAGGTGCCGCCGCCGAAATGGTCGGCTCGCCAACGCCACCCCAGAACTCATAGTCCGGCATGAGGATGACATCGACCTTCGGCATCTCGTCCATGCGCATGACGTTGTAGCTGTCGAAGTTGGTCTGCTCGACAGCACCATTCTTCACGGTGCATTCGCCATAGAGCAGCGCCGACAGGCCATAGACGAAGGAGCCTGCCACCTGACGCTTGACCAGATCAGGATGCACCACGTGCCCCGGATTGGTTGCGCCCACGATGCGATGGATGCGCAGGCGACCGTCCTCGACGGAGACCTCGGCGCAGGCCGCCACATAGCTGCCGAAGGTGTTCATGCAGCCGAGCCCGAGGAAGTGGCCCTTCGGCAGGGACTTGCCCCAGCCAGCCGCTTGAGCCGCCGCGTTGATGACGGCGAACTGCTTGGGCTTCAGGTACTTCTTGCGGAACTCCAGCGGGTCGGTCTTGGTCGCAAGGGCCAGCTCGTCCATGAAGCTTTCGACGTAGATCGCGTTATGGTTCGAGTTCACGCCGCGCCAGAAGCCGGCCGTGAGATGCGTGTTGCGCATCGCATGGTCGATTAGGATGTTCGGGAAGTTATAACCGAACGCCCCCTCCTGATTGTTGGCAGTCAGACCCTGGAAGACCGCCCCGTCCATGCCGTTCTCGAGACGCTCGGGCGCGAGCGAAGCGATGATCGACTGGCCGGAGATGCGCATGTGGAAGCCGGTGACGGCGCCCTTCTCGTCGAGCGAGGCCGACAGCTTGCACTGGGTGATCGGATGATATGAGCAGTGCGTCATATCCTCCTCTCGGGTCCAGATCAGCTTGATCGGCGTGCCGGGCATCTGCTTGGCGATGAGCACCGCCTGGCGCACGAAATCCGTGCGGCCGCGACGGCCAAAGCCACCGCCCAGCTCGGTCTTGATGACATCGCACTTCGGAGCCGGATGGCCGGAATTTGCAATGACTTCGGCGAGCGCTGCCTCGGCATTCTGCGTCGGCACCCAGGCCTTGCACTCGTTCTCGGTCCAGAGCGCCGTGGCATTCATCGGCTCCATGCAGGCATGGTTCTGGAACGGATAGGCGTAAGTCGCCTCAATCTTGCGGACGCCATTGGAGAGCGCCGCAGGCGCATCGCCCTGCTTGTTGCCAACGAAGGTCTTCTCCGCCGTCAGGCCTTCCTTGAGGAAGTCAGCGATGGAGGCGCTGGAGACATTGGCATTCGGGCCGTAGTCCCACTCGACCGGGAGAGCCGCGCAGGCCTGCTTGGCATTCCAGAAGGTGTCGGCAACGACGGCGACGCCGGTCTCGCCAACGGCGACGACCTTCTTCACGCCGCGCATCCCCTCGACCTTGGAAGCGTCGAAGCTCTTCACCTTGCCACCATTGACCGGGCAGTCACGGACGGAGGCGATGAGCATCCCCGGCAGCTTGGTGTCGATGCCGAACTGGTGTCGACCGGTGACCTTGTTGATCGTGTCGAAGCGCTTGGGCGATTTGCCGGCGATCTTCCAGCTCTTCGCATCCTTGAGCTTGATGGTCTTGGGATCGGGAGCCTCGAGCTTGGCGGCCGCCTCGGCCACCTTGCCATAGGTC
>CAISZN010000059.1 GCA_903889985.1 uncultured Hyphomicrobiales bacterium
CCTGGCGGAGACGGGCAGGGTGCCGGTGCTTTCGACCACGGGTGGGACCTCGGACGCCAGGTTCATCAAGGACCATTGCGAGGTCGTTGAATTCGGCCTCGTCGGGCAGACCATGCATTCAGTGGATGAGCGGGTCTCGGTCTCGGATCTGGAACAGCTTGCTGCCATCTACGGGCGGGTCTTGGAAAGTTATTTTTCCTAGATCAGGAATTTTTAGCTTGACAGCGATGCGCTGGTCGGGCTAGAAGGGCGCACGCTCCCGAATTGGGGGTGGCATCCCCAGACATCGTGACCGATCGCTTCGGACTTGGGTTCGGGACCTTCGCATTGCCTGGCGCATGCGGAGTGAATTCGCATGCAGGGCACGACCAGTGCCCGGAAGATTTCCCGATTGGCGGCCAAGCAATCATTCAATCCTGGAAGCAACGGCCTGTTTGACAGGGCGATCAACATGACGCAAATCGAATTTACCTTATCATAGGCTCTTTATTGTATTCGAATAAGACTTCGGTTTTTATCTATTTCAGACTTTATTAAATTAACTAAACTGAGGTTTTAAAATGTTAAATTTATCGCGCCTTGCGCGTTGTTTCATTGTCGACGTTTGCGCAAATGTTGCCGTCATGTTTGCAGTTGCCATGCTTCCACTCGCATTGATGGTGGGTGCCGGGGTGGACTATGCGCGGGTGATTGCTGCCCAGGCGGAACTGCAATCCGCGATTGATGCGGCAACGCTCGCCTTTGCGACGGCCGACAGCAATGGCCTCGTCATCGCCAGCAACACCTTCGATGCGAATATGCGAAGCAAGGGTGGAGCAAGCGCCAGCTTCATGACGCAAGGCGACTCCTCCATTGGCAGTGCCACCATGTCGCTCGAAACAAGCTTCATGAAACTGGCCGGGTTTCAGACAGTCGCCATCCGGCGCACGGCCACGGTGACCAGGCACAAGAGCCCGGCCGTCATGCAGGCCTGCGTTCTGCTGACCGACAAATTGAAAGCAAGCGCTTTGGACATCAACGGCTCGATCACGGTGGACGCACCAACCTGCGAATTCGATATCGCATCGACCAGCACAACAGCCTTCAATGTCTATGGCTCAGGTAACTTCAACGTCTCGACGATCTGCGATGCGGGGGGCTTCAACCTCTATGGTACCTACCAGCCGCTCGTGGCTGGCACATGGACGCCGTCCAATGTGAAAACCGGCTGCACGCCGGCCAGCGATACGCTCGGCAATTCTATTCCCGATGTGTCTGTTGCAGCGACGCCATCAGCCGGGGGCAGGCCCGCCTGCACGAGCGGCTACAACAATGCGACCCTCTCCAACGGGCGCTCGATCAGCAATGTCACCTTCTGCGGGACCACCACCTTCGACGGGACCGGAAGCGTGATCCTGTCGAATGTGACCTTCAATGGTCCGGTGACGTTCAAGGGGTCGGTCATCGTGACGGCGAGCAACCAGTTCGCGGCCTATGATGTGATCAATCTGAATGACTATGCGAAGGTCGCCGTGATGGGTGATGCGACCTGGCACGGCAAGATTGCGATGAACGGCTCATCGCAGCTGACGCTCAACAGCGGCCTGCATGTGTTCAAGGATGAGCTGCGCTTCAACGGTTCGCACCAGCTGCGCGGGACGGATGTCTCGCTTTATTTCGCCAATGCTGCAGCCTCATTCACTGGCACGGGCTCCGTTGACATGGCGCTGAGCGCGCCGACCAGCGGACGCTATGCCAACCTGCTAATGTTTGAGTCCCCCTGCGAATGCTCGCCATCGACGTTCATGATGACCGGGAGTGCGCTGGAAGCAAAGAAAGGACTGATCTATCTGCCCTGCCGCGACATGACCTATGTGGGGGCGACATCGACGCGCAACGATGAAGTCGCCCTCGTGCTCAAGTCACTCAGGATGACCGGCTCCTTCCGCTGGGCGCTGACGCGTCCGGGTTTCCTGAACGCCTTCGGTGTGGCCAATGGGCAGGCCTGGCTGACGAATTGAGGAGGGCTGTGAAACCTGCATCGCGCGCAGCTCTTGAGGCCGCAGCGCTTCCCCACCCTCCCCTTGATGGGGAGGGTCGACGTGCGAAACGCGGCGGGGTGGGGTGAGGCTGCGATTTCTTCTCGGGTTGGACTGAAGCTTCGATGGGTCAGACGCGCGCTGATCGCGCGCGACCCCCACCCCGTCAGGGCTTCGCCCTGCCGACCCTCCCCGCAAGGGGGAGGGTGGGAGGCGGGGGCTCGCGATCCAACCATACCGTGGACATCGCGGCCCCTGCCGCGCATTCGTGCGGCCGCAGCGCTTCCCC
>CAISZN010000060.1 GCA_903889985.1 uncultured Hyphomicrobiales bacterium
CGATTCATCCCGACTTGAGTAGATCTCGCCCCATGACGCTTTGCGTTACTTGGAGCGACGCAAATGAAATTTTCCCTGATTGCGCGCCTGGCCGCCAGTGCGGCTGCGCTTGCCTTCACCACGTGCATGGCCCGCGCGCAGGATGCGGGTCCGATCCTTGTCTATAATGCGCAGCATGTGACGCTCACGCAGGAGTGGGTCACCGGCTTCACCAAAGAGACCGGCATCAAGGTGACGCTGCGCAACGGCGGCGACATGGAGCTGGGCAACCAGATCGTGCAGGAAGGTGCGAATTCTCCAGCCGATGTCTTCCTCACGGAAAACTCGCCCGGCATCTCGCTCGTCAACCGCGCAGGACTGCTCTCCCCCCTGCCCGCGGACACGCTCGGGCTTGTGCCGGAGACCTATCGACCTTCCGATGGCCATTGGATCGGCATTGCCGCGCGCACGACGGCCTTCGCCTACAACAAGACCATGCTGAAGCCGGAAGATCTTCCAAAATCGATGCTCGACCTTGCCGACGCCAAGTGGAAGGGCCGCTGGGGTGCCTCGCCGAGCGGCGCAGACTTCCAGGCCATCGTCAGTGCGCTCGTCGAACTCAAGGGCGAGGCGGTCGCGGGTGCATGGCTGAAGTCTCTGAAGACCAATGCTGTTGCCTTCAACGGCAATACGGCAGCGCTGAAGGGCGTCAACGCGGGCCAGATCGCCGGTGCGATCATCTTCAACTATTACTGGTTCGGTGATCAGGCGAAGACCGCCGAGAACTCGAAGAATGTCGCGTTGCACTTCTTCCGCAACCAGGATCCGGGCGCCTTCATCAGCATTTCAGGTGCAGGCGTTCTGGCCACCAGCAAGAAGCAGGCGCAGGCACAGGCCTTCGTCAAATATATCGCAGGCAAGGCAGGACAGGACATCCTGCGCACCGGCACCTCCTTCGAATATGCCGTGGGTGTCGGCGCGGCTTCCAACCCGAGCCTTCCGCCCCTCGCCGAGTTGCAGGGGCCCAAGGTCGATCCGGCCAAGCTCAACAGCAAGACTGTCACCGACCTCATGATCGCGGCGGGCTTGTTGTAAGGCCCCTGCCGCGCTATCGCTCGCACGCATTCTCTGGAGCCGTCGCGGCCGGCGGCTCCTTTTCCCATCGGAAGAAAGACCCTTGAGCTCGATCGAGCCTGCCATGTCCGCCAGCATGCACGTACAGGCCCGCAGTCTGGGCGGCAGGCGTGCGCCGTGGATGGTTGGCACCGCGCTCCTCGTCACCCTCGCCTCCCTGTTGCCGCTTGTCTTCATTGGCTGGATCGCCATCCAGTCCGGCTGGGATACGGTCTCGAGCCTCGTCTTCCGGCCGCGTGTCGGCGAGCTGCTCCTCAACACCTTCACGCTCGTCGTGCTGACAGTGCCCATCTGCACCGCGCTGGCGATCCTGCTCGCCTGGCTCACCGAGCGCAGCGATTTTCCGGCCGCCCGGTTCTGGTCGTGGCTGGCCGTGGCGCCGCTGGCCGTGCCGGCCTTCGTGCACAGCTATGCCTGGATCAGCGTCGCCCCGACCCTCAGCGGCCTGCCCGCCGCCGTGCTGATCTCCGTGCTGGCCTACCTGCCCTTCCTCTACCTGCCGATTTCGGCCAGCCTGCGCCGGCTGGATCCGGGCCTTGAGGATGCAGCGGCCTCCCTCGGCCATACGCCCATCGGGGTCTTCTTCAGGGTGGTGGTGCCACAGCTGCGGCTTGCGATCTGCGGGGGCAGCCTGCTTGTGGGGCTTCACCTGATGGCCGAATACGGCCTCTACACGATGATCCGGTTCGACACCTTCACAACCGCCATCGTCGCCCAGTTCCAGTCCACCTATAATGGCCCCGCCGCCAATATGATGGCGGGCGTATTGGTCATTTCCTGCTTCACCCTGCTGGCGCTGGAAGCGCTGATGCGCGGGCAGGAGCGCTATGCCCGTGTCGGCTCTGGTGCCGCCCGGGTCTCCCGCGTGTACCGGCTCGGCCCCTGGACCCTGCCCGCCACAGCCCTCTTCTTCGCCTTCGCTGCCCTGTCGCTTGGCGTGCCGGTCTATACGCTAGGCCGCTGGCTGGCCTTTGGTGGCTCGGATGTCTGGAAGATGGAGGAGATCGGCGCGGCCCTGACGCAGACGATCCTGCTGGCGGTTGGCGGCGCCATCCTGACGACCATCATCGCCCTGCCCATGGCATGGCTGTCGATCCGCGCGCCCGGGCCCCTCCAGCGGGTGCTGGAGGCCTGCAACTACATCGTCGGCTCCCTGCCGGGCGTCGTCATCGCGCTGGCGTTGGTCACCATCACGGTCCGGGTCGCCATGCCGATCTACCAGACCGTGTTCACGGTGCTGATCGCCTATATGCTGCTCTTCCTGCCGCGCGCCATCATCAGCCTGCGCGCCTCGATCGCGCAGGCCCCGGTCGAGCTGGAACAGGCCGCCGCGAGCCTCGGGCGCACGCCCGCCCGGGCCCTTTGGGAGGTCACCGTCCGTCTCGCCGCGCCGGGCGCTGCGGCGGGCATGGCGCTGGTGGCGCTGGGCATCACCAACGAACTCACCGCCACCCAGATGCTGGCGCCGAATGGCACACAGACCCTGTCGACTGCCTTCTGGTCCTACACTGCAGAAATCGATTATGCTGCAGCAGCGCCCTATGCGCTGATCATGGTGATCTTCTCACTGCCCCTGACCTGGATGCTCTACGTCCAATCGAAGCGAACAACTGGCCGATGAGCGTCCTGTCCCTGCGGTCCCTGCGCAAAACCTACGGTCCCGTGACCGCCCTCGATGGCGTGAGCCTCGACGTGGCCTCCGGCAGCCGCATGGCCATCGTCGGCCCCTCCGGGTCCGGCAAGACCACCCTGCTGCGCCTGATCGCCGGCTTTGACGCACCCGATTCCGGCAGCATTCACCTCGGGGAGGAATCCCTGGCCGATGGCGGCAAGGCCGTGCCCGCCCATCGCCGGGGCATTGGCATCGTGGCGCAGGACGGCGCCCTGTTCCCGCACCTGAGCATTGCCGACAACGTGGGCTTTGGCCTCGATCGCAACATGCCCGGTCGGGACGAGCGCATTTCCGACCTCATCCACATGGTCGGCCTCGACTCCTCCATGCTGCCGCGCAAGCCCGACCAGCTCTCCGGCGGCCAGCAGCAGCGCGTGGCGCTGGCCCGGGCGCTCGCCCGCGAGCCGCGCCTGATGCTGCTCGACGAGCCCTTCTCCGCCCTCGACACGGGCCTGCGCGCCAGCACCCGCAAGGCGGTGTCGGACCTGCTAGGCGCCCATGGCATCACCACCGTGCTCGTCACCCATGACCAGAGCGAGGCCCTGTCCTTCGCCGATCAGGTCGCCGTGATGCACGAGGGCCGCCTTCTGCAGGCGGGCCCGCCACGCGATCTCTACCTGCGGCCAAAGACGGCGCTCATAGCCGAGTTTCTCGGTGATGCGCTGATCCTCGACGCGGAGGTTTCGCAGGGCCTCGCCCAATGCGCCCTTGGCCGCGTGCGGCTGCATGAGGGCTGCGCAGACGGCAAGGCCCGCATCATGCTGCGCCCCGAGCAGATCAGCCTCGTGCGCGCCAGTGGAGAACCCGCACGCGGCGAATGCCGCGCCGTGGTCACCCACAGCGACTTCGGCGGCGCGACCTGCCTCGTCACCCTGCAGATCATGAA
>CAISZN010000061.1 GCA_903889985.1 uncultured Hyphomicrobiales bacterium
AAACCAGTGTCGGCAAGCGTCAGTGGCCCTTGCGCGGTCGCTGTTCCGACGCCGAAGAGGGAGGCCAGTGCCGCAGCCGCTGCGCCGAACCAGTTTCTAAACTTCATCTCAAATCTCCGGATTGAACGGTGTAGAAAGGACTGATCGATCAATGGCCAGCTGTCCTTGTCCTGGCCGGCGCCTTCAGATGACGGATCAGCCAGGGCGTAACCACCTCAGCACGGATACGTTCACTGCCCCAGGTTTCGTCTGCGCCCATGTGGCGGCCGTTCGGATTGACCCAGATTTCTTTCGGGCTGCCTGGGAGGCTGCGGGCCGCCAGGAACAAATCAGAGATTGGCACCTGAGAGTCCTTTGTGCCATTGACCAGCAGCAGCGGTGCGGATGGCTTGTCCAGGATACCCTGCGTCTTGAGTGACATTCTCGGCCCATAGGCGAGAAACTCATCGAGCGTATTGACCTCATAGACCATGGCCCGAGCTGGGAAGAGATCCATCAGGTATTCCGGTGTATTCACCGCTACCTTCTGCCACTCAGGCTGGAAGTAATCATGAGCCGGTGTGCCCTGGGAGACCGCGGCCTTCAGTCGGTCCTTTTCCACGACAGCCATCTTGACGGCCCAATAGCCGCTCCAACTGCCGCCATAAAAGCCAACGCGCTCGGCATCGATCTCGGGGCGTTTGGTGAGATAGTCGAGAGCAGCTGAGAACATCCGCTCGGAATTCACATCACCTTTGATAGGCGCCTGCCCTGTGCCTGGCATATCTACGACAAAGATTCCGATGCCGGCATCGAGCAACTGCTCGTTGCGTTCGACAGATTCTTCCTTTCGGCCATCGAGGGCCGTGACCATGAACACGAGGGGAACTTTTCCGGTAGCCTTCGGAAGCCGGAGATAGCCAACGATCTCCTTGCCCTCAAAGGGAATTTTCACGACCTCGACTTTTGGGGTCAAATAACTCGCGTAGGCAAGAAAGGCTTCGATGCCCTTCTCGTAAGCCTTTTGTTTCTCAGGCGAATTGTTCGTTGGATAGTGTGCGATCTTGTAAAGACGATAGGCATCGACAAAAGCCGCCTTTGCCTGCACAGCATGCCCCCTCTGCTGAAGAGCCCGGCCCTTGGCCATATAACGGTCAGCAACTCCCATAAAGCCCTGCGCCCAGTCATCCCGATCGAGCGTCTTGATGGCAGCGATGGCTTCGCGGACATCCGCCGGCTTGACGTTGACCGCCGGACTCCGCTGGGGAACCCGCTCCGAGCGGGCGAGGATCTCCGACTTCAATTCGTCCAAGCTTCTTGTGGTTGCCTGATCAACAGCGAGGACTGGACCGGATATGGCCAAAAGCCCCAAGATGAGGCTGGCACGCAGAAGCGCTGGAATCGACACGGTTTCCTCCCCCAAAAATTGATTGGGCAGAGTCTTGATCAGTGTTGGGACGGGGTCAAGCCGGACGGCTGTCAGCCGCGGGTCGCAAGCTCCGCGGCCAGGCGGGTCCGGATTTCCTGCGCGAGCTCGCGGGCGTTGCGGATCTCCGCATCCCGAGCAGCCCGGATATTCGCAAAACGTTGGCTTGAGCGGTCATAGCTCGCGAGGCTCACAACGCTGCCCTCCACCAATGGCTCCTTGCCACCGGTTGGGATGAGCTTGTACTGAGCCGTCGTATAGACCGAATTGGCGGTTGCCCTGCCCGTCACCGTGTCAACAAGCGGTGTCTGCGTCCGCTCGTTGAGCGTGACCTGCAGGATGTACTTGTTTCCTGCAGCGTTTCCGCTTCCGTCCAGGGCAAACCGCAGCTCGTTCTCGAGATAATGGCCCGCCATGCCCGAAATAGGCGAAAGCGAAATGCCCTGTAACTCGGCACGGACGTCGCGACCGGAAGACGGGGCATACATGGGCTGGAAGCAACCGCCCAGCCCAAACAACCCAGCCAATAAGGCCGCCTTCAGAACGATCCTGACCTTGAAGCTATTGGCCATTTGTTGCTGCCTGCCGTCCGCGAAACCCTGTGCAAGGCATGGTCTGGCCCAAATTGGATCAAACGGCAAGTCCCGACAAAGCACAGGACACTGCCGCCTGGCCAATTCTCGACCAAGCCGCCTTCATATTGACCGTTGCGGCAAATAAGGCCCGCGTTACCCGAGACTTAAACTCAAGCGATAGCGACGGAGCCCCCACGACCACGGCCCTTCACGACACGACCGGCTTCCACGAGGGCCTCGTGCACTTTCCAGTACCGCGACTCGCTCCAGCCGAGCGCACCACGCAATGAACCGTTACCGGACGAGGCGCCAAGTTTCCGAAGCGCAGTAATGAATGTTTTTGAATCCTGCTTGATATCTGGACGAGCCATTACATTTCCCATCAATTCGACAGCGTCCACTTAGTCAACTAAACGCGTCGCGTCAATGATTGTTATTAGGCGATGCGGTGAAACTAAGTCTTAACATATCACAACAGATTGATGCCTCACGAAATCAAACTAACAAAAACGCGGCCTGGCCTTGAGATAATGCAGGCTCATGGCGTCCCGAAACTTATCCATGGTGGATCGATTTAGTTCAACCGGAGGCTTTTGCGATACTGGCAACATGCTCTGATAAACGACGCCGTCGAGTTCACGCACGAAACCTTCTTTGGCAGCCGTGACATGGGCGGACGAGCACAGGCATTCGAGAATAGCTCCAGCAACAACTTTAGAGCCTGCAGCTATGCCCTTGTGTGCAATTGATGTCGCCAATGCAACACCGGCAGCCCAATGATGATAGCTGATGTTTGGCACATTGGATGGGAAATAAACCTTTGCCATCGGCACGCGCCAGGACACATCGCCTGCATCATTGGCAGACGGCTTTTGCTGGGATGGCCCACGACTGATCCTGTAAGTCGTTGAAAGGCCGGTTTCCTTGACCTTGACTTTTCGCTGAAGCGCAAGCGCAAGATCCTGTTCCTCCTGAGACCATACCGGCATGCCGACACGGGCAAACTCACGCTCGGTTAAAGCTGAAAGCACTTCGTTGGAGCGCACAGGCCAAACCGCACTGAGAATGTTGACCTCACATGTGGTATCCGTCATTAACGCCGCCCCTTCCGCAACCTTACGGGCGCGCTCGAAGACGCTCATGGCGCCAGCTGCTGAAGAGGCACGGAAGTACCACCAGACGGATGCAAGCTTCGGAATCACATTGGGTTGCGCTCCGCCGTTCGTGATCACACGCTGACATTGGGTTCCCGGAACCATATGCTCGCGATATTCAGCCATGCCAACATCCATGAGCACGACGGCGTCCAGCGCATCGCGGCCCTTCCACGGTGCCACGCCCGCATGGGCGCTCTCGCCGTGGAATGAGAAGGTTGCCGAGATCAGAGCGCTCTGCATGATCCCATGGCCAGCTGCGAATTCTGATCCCACATGCGGCGCGAAGCAAACATCCATGCCGTCGAAGTAGCCATCCCGCACAAGATAGGGACGACTAAGAAGCTGTTCCTCTGCTGGCGCTCCAATAACTTTGACCGTGCCTGTCAGCCCCTTTGCCTCCATAGCCGCTTTCACGGCAAGGGCACTCGCAACCAGCACAGCACCATTCGAATTGTGCCCTTCACAGTGCCCAGGAGCCCCTTCCGTTATACAGCGCTGATCAAGCACTCCCGCAACCTGCGAATTATCCGGATTTGCATCATATTCGGTATGAATCCCGATCACCGGCGATCCACTGCCGTAAGTTGCAACAAAAGCCGTTGGAAATCCCCCAATACCAAGTTCAACCTGAAAGCCAGATTCCTTGAGCAGATCACTCATCAACTCGCTGGTCCGGTATTCCTGCATACCAAGCTCGCCAAAATAGAAAATGCTGTCATTGAGCAAGGCAATGGCTTCGAGATTGCGCTCGATGAAGGCATCCGCGATCACTTTGGCTTCATCTGCTTGGGACATCTCGTCTTCCTTTAGCACTTTCAGTTTCCAACAATCTCGCGAGCCCGCTCGACGGCCGTCTGAGGCATGGAATACATGGTCCGGACGATCTGCTCGACTTCGCTTGCGTCGATTGGATCGACATCCATGATTTCCGCTTTGGCGAGCGCCAAAAACTCGGGGTCGACCATCGTCTTGCGATAGGCCGCGCGGATGGCATCCACTCGTTCCCTTGGAACGTTTGGTCCCATGAAGGAGGGAAATCCTGTAGCCGAAGGAGCACATAGGATCTCAAGAACCTGACGATCCAAAGGCGTCCGCGCAAGATCAAGGGCGAGGGGTACATCCCCGGGAACATCACGCGATTTTTCCAGGCCAAGCTGAACGATGACCTTCACGAGACCATCCTTCAGCCAGTTCACGCTTCCGCCGCTGACCAGAGAGGACCATGTAAACCCAACCTTACCCTGCAATTCACCTTTCTGCATGGCAAGGTCAACCTCACCGACGCTGCTATAGCCCGTCACAATTCGGAACTTGGTTCCGGCAATTACATTCAGTGCCTTCGGAAAAATTGCCGTGTCCTGGTTTGGGGCAGTCGCTCCAATCACAACCTCCTGGTTCATGACCTCTGCGATGCTACGAACCTTGGTATTGGCGGTCCAAACGGCTCCAACCGAGACCGTCCGCGCCGGGCTGCCGATCCAGTTGAAGCGCGTCGGATCAAACTGCGCACCCGGTATTTTCAGAAGCGGAGCGAGCATGAATCCGCGGGTTATGAAGGCCCAATGCAAGCCATCTTGCGGTCCGACACTCTGAATGAAATTGGCAAGCTTGATGCCTCCAGCACCAGGCATATGTGTGACGATGACATTGGGCCGACCTGGAATATACTTCTTTATGATCTGCGAAATCGCATGCGGATAGGCACCAACGATGCCCGAGGCTTCACCCGTTCCGATATACATCGTGATGGTTTTGCCCCGGTAGAACTCCTCCACACTGTCGGCATGCGCGGACCCGATCACCGCAAGCACGAAGCCCATGGCCGATACCATGACGCGCAAACCAACCATTCTCGTTTCCCCTCTTTGTCGTCTCGTCGCACAGGGCCCTCAGCGGGACACGGCGCCCTGCTCGTCAATCTGCAAACCATAGTCCCGCTCAACAGCAGCCGGCGTGACGTAGCCCCGGTCAAGGTCCCGTTGGATGAGCTCCAGAGACCGCTCGCCCGGATCCCCATAGCCCCCACCGCCGCCGGTCTCGACACAGACCTGATCACCAGCCTGCAGGGTCAGACCCTTTTCCTTACTGATGTCGCGCGGAGCCTCATTCTCACGGATGAGCAAGAAGCGTCCGGGCTGGGCTTCCTTGCCACCCTGCACTCCCCAGGGCGGAAATTTGGTACGATCGAGATTGGTCTGCAGCGAACAGCCGGAGAGCATCCTGTAGGTCTTGCGAAACCCAAGACCGCCACGAAATTTGCCAGCGCCACCTGAGTCCTCTCGAAGTGAGAATTGCTCCAGCCGGATGGGCAGCGCCGTCTCCTGAAGCTCAAGCGGAATGATGCGCGTGTCGCCATGCGCCATCGTCCGGAAAGGCCCAGCACCGTCATGGGTAGCGCAACCTCCCCAACCTCCATGACCACTATCGTGGCTGTCAAAATAACTGCCGTCCGCGCGCCGGCCATGGAACCTCACCCCGGAATGCGTTGCGAAATGTCCACCGGGGACCCGATCCGGAAGAGCCTTCTCCATCGCGCGGATCACCACGTCGATGACGGTCGGAAAAGGAGTCGAATAGTTCCCCATGGGTGCCGTGGCTTCAGCGCTCAGAATTTTCCCCGGCGGCAAAACCAGTCGAAGGGGCCGGAACGTTCCTTCATTTGCCATTTCTGCGCCAAGCAAATATTTGAAAGCGACGCGCGCAGTTGTCTGCCCACCCCCAAAATAACCTGAATTGATTGGCCCCTTCGCCTGACTTGCGATCTCACTGTAATCGACGGTCAGATTATCGCCATCGACGATCACCTTGACCTTGATGGGCAGAGGCGTATCGCTGGAGCGGTCGTTATCGAGAAAGGTCTCCGCTTCATAAACACCATCCGGCATGGCTCTGATCAGCGCGCGCGCAGAAGCTTCCGACTGATCCAGAATCTGCCTGATCGCCTCAAAGAGGCAGTCAACGCCATAGCGATTTGCCAGATCGCGGGTCAGATCACGCCCCAGAAGACAGCCGGCAAGCTGCGCCGCAATATCACCAAGGAGTTCTGTCGGCATTCGGGAATTGTTCTCGATGATGCGATAGACTTCCTCAATAGGCTCACCCTTGGACCACAGCTTGACAGTGCGCAGCTGGAGACCCTCCATGAAGATGTCCGTCGAGCGCGGCACCGAACCGCCAATATCTATCCAATGTACATTGATCGCAAAAAACCCAACGAGCGTCGCACCCCCTTCGCCGGCGTAAACTGGTGTATACATCACAGTATTGTTGAGATGCTGGCCTTGAACAGCCGCATGGTTGCATAGAACCACGTCTCCCTCATGCAGTCGCCCGGGCCCGTAGATCTCAAGGCCGTCGCGCACGGCAGTCCCAACGGAATCTGCGACGAAGGGGGGCATGCCACCGGTGCATTGGGCAACAAGCAAGCCATTTGCGTCGGTCAACCCAACAGCAAAGTCGTTATATTCATAAATATAGGGGCTGAATGCAGTGCGCTTGATGTTGGCGTCGATCTGATTGGTAATCGACACGAGCCCATGGCGAATGACTTCGAGCGTGATCGGATCCAGATCTGAAATCGCTTGCTGCGCTTGAACCATACGGACGCTTCTTTCCTTGGTGTTTCCCCGAACTCCATTCTATCGCTAGCAGGGCGACGCCGACAAGGACGTCAGGAGACCACCGGCTCCCGGCAACCGGCACAGCAACATCTTGCTGCAGAAAGGCGCCTTAAATCGGGTCTAAGCTAATTGGACACCGCCCTGCGCCCAAGGGTAACGAGAGCCTCCTCGACGAAATTTGGCAGGATAACATCGTCAAACGACACTTTTGGCAGCTCCGGATTGAGCTCGTAGAAACTCTTCATCTGTTTCGCCCAATGGCTTCTGGAGACTTCACCATCCACCGCGAAACCCTGCGTCCGCCGCTCCTGCTCCCAAATTAATTTCACCTGATCCAAAGGTACACTGACTGTCACGTAATGCTCGTAGACGGCACGGAAAGCTTCGAAGTCATCATTCAAGGCCCGCGAAGCAATGATCATTCCCTTTGCCATTCGCGCGAGCTGTTCAGGATGCGACACGGCATAGTCAGAATGCACAGACAGGACACCGTGGGGCTGGACGGGAACGATTTCCTTCAAATCAGCAAAGCCCAGCAAGGTTTGCAATCCAGTACTGGGATCAAGCGAAAGCGCCAGAGCTTCTTCAACCCTCAGCAAGGCTACATCGACCTCCATCGCCAACAATTGGGCGATGCGCTCAGGCGGAGGGCCAGCCACCTGCCACTTGATTTCGCTTTCGGGAATGCCAAGAGCCTGCACAATCAGCCGAGCCATATGATGACTCAGAGCACCGATCCCATCCAATGCCCACGAAACGCCGCGCAGCTGTTGTGGTGAAGTAATCCGCTTCTGGACAACAAGGTTCTGCGCGAGTGCCCTTGCCATGGATACGATGGTGCGCACAGGCTTCCCTTCAGAGCGGAATTTGAGAACAGGACCGAGGCCACCATAGGACGCATCAACATGACCATCGAGAACCGCCTGCACCGCGGCGACACCACCACGCACCGGCGTCCAGCTAACATCAAGCCCCTCATCCGCCCAACAACCTAAATGGGTCGCGGCGGCGCAGGCCAGATCGTCAACCCCGAACGTGACACCCGAGCCCGCAGCAAGGCGCATCGACAATCGCTTCATCTCCGTCCCCCAGTTGACGAATTGTCTTGGTTGCCTATTGCTTCTTGACACCTGCTGCTGTCACAGCAGCCGCAAAGGCTTCTCGGTCATGATCGAAGACAGACTTGACCTGTGCCTCACTTTGACCACCAGGTACAATTCCCAATTCACGCAGGCGTTTTTGCAATTCGGGTTGCCCAACCATCTCGGTGACCGCCTGACGCAGGCTTGAGATGATCGGTTCAGGCGTACCTGTTGCTACAAAGAAACCATTCCAAGACGAGAAGTTAAATCCAGGAATCGTCTCAGATATCGTCGGCAATTCCGGCGCAGCAGAAATCCGGTCTGGAGTCCCGACAGCGAGAAGCTTGAGCTTATCACTATTCGCCTGCTGCAGCAGAACGGATGCGTTACCAAAGTAAGCATCCACATCGCCGGACATCAAATCGTTGATCGCCTGCGGTTCACCACGCTGCGGAACCATAACGAGATCTACTTTGGCTCGTTTGAACAGAAGAACCGGCCCAAGATGACTGATGTTGTTTACCCCAGCGACAACGAAGTTCAGCTTGCCCGGATGAGAGCGGGCATAGTCGAGAAACTCGGTCAAATTGGAAACAGGCAGGCTTCGCTTGACTGCGAGGACCTGCGAGCCGGTTCCCACATTCGTGACGGGCACCAGTTGCTTTTCAGGATCAACAGAAATTTGCTGCACGAGTGGCGTCAGCAAAACCATCGAACTCGGCGCAAACAAAATTGTATAGCCGTCCGCAGGGGACGTCACGGTCTGCTCCGTCGTCAACACGCCTCCGGCACTTGGCTTGTTGATGACCACAAAAGGCTTTCCAAACTTATTCTGCAGATATTCAGCTGCAAAACGTGCCATGAGATCGGTGTTGCCACCTGCAGCGGTCGGCACCAGGATTGACACCTGCCGGCTTGGCCAATCTTCGGCCATGGAAGCCCTTGTCATTGTCGCCGATGCCAGCCCACAGACGAATATCGTCAAAAGAAACCTACGTGCGATCAGCATCGAAAGACTCCATTCATAGCGGCCAATGATCTCGCCAAACCCGAGGTCCCTGTTACAATTAACGGGCCAAACTTCGACTTCAGGTGTCGGCCACACTTCCACCATTCCAGAACAGACCTACTTGTATACCGACAGCCATCTTTCAGCGACATTGAAGCAATCCTCCGTCGCGCTCCTCGCGCTGCAGAAAACAAGCCTTCGCGCGCTCTGCAGTTGCATTAAGGGTGCATCTTGAACAAGATAGATATGATCCGACCGGAGACGAATGATGCATTATCCCTTTGTTCCAATGCCGAACCGAAAGCCCCTCCGCTGGCCAAACGGTGCACGACTGGCTCTCATGATCACGACAAATCTTGAATATTGGGATGAGGCACGTGACAGCCCTCAACCCTTCTATCCCGGCGGCCCTGGCATCGTTGGCGACACACTGGCTGGAAATGTCTATGACAATCCAAACTGGACCTGGAGAGAATACGGCCAACGTGTCGGTGTTTGGCGCATGTTCAAGATCTTCGAGGATGCGGGCGTCCCCACCACATGCACCATGAATGCAAAAATGGCGCTCAAGCGACCCGAGGTAATCCAATTTGCGAACCAAAAGGGATGGGAACTGGTCGCCCATAACTATGTCCAGACCGATCTGCTCACAAACTACGCCTTCGACATGGAGGGCGAACGCAAGGTGATCCGGGAAACACTTGAGACTTATCGACAGGCCGTCGGGCGGCCCGCCAAGGGATGGTTGTCGAGTTCCTTGCGATGCACCCTCAACACCGTCGATATTCTTGCGGAAGAGGGACTTATTTTTACGACCGATCTTCTCAATGATGATCAGCCCTACTTGGTCGAAACCAGCAGCGGCAAACCCATCGTCTCCATACCATACACGTCCGAAGTCAATGATTTCACTGTCTTCATGAGACAGGGAAAGGATGTCGATGGCGCCTTTGCAGTTTTCAAGGAACAATTCGATGAACTCTATCGCGAAGGTGCGTCCAGCGGACGCATGATGAATATCGGCCTCCATCCACACGTGATCGGCCAACCCTTCCGCATCCGGGCCCTTCGTAATTTCATCGAATATGCAAAAACCTTCCCTGACGTCTGGTGGGCAACCCGGGAAGAGATTGCAGAATTCTACCTCGCCAACCACGCGAACCACATATGATGACTGGATCAACGGCGGCTGGATACCAGCCGCCGTTGATGGATCTTGCTGTGGTGAGGCCAGCATTTCTCAATTTGCTCCACGCTCAGGTTTTGCAAATCTCGGACATTGCGCCGCAATTTACCCCTTGCACGGATCCGCGGCGTGCTGATCGAAAAGGTTCCATTTCAGATCCTTGATTTCGATGATGAACCCGGGAAGTTGTGCATCTCTCTGTTCATTGAAGCAGGTGTTTTCACCGGTCACCCCGGTAAACCTGATACCATTCAACGCGTCCCGAATGGCTGTACGCTCCTGCGCGACCTTGGTTGGATCGCCGGTAACATGGGCTTTTTCCATTGCCTGCTTCAGCAGATAGACAATGTCATAGGCCTGGGCATCCGTATGGTGAGGAATTTTCTTTGTCAGAAGGCCGCGCTTTGCATTCTCTTCACCGAAATGCTTCGTAAATGCGCGCGTAAGGTCGTTACGGTCTGACCAGTAGCCGGCAACAATCAGGAGACCATCAGCATCCTGCCCAAAGAGATCCAAGGCATTGGGATCCGCAAAAATCTGTGATCCAATCACCCTTCCCTGAAAGCCTTGCCGGCGCAGTTCCTTGATGACCTTACCTGCGCTATCTGGTGTCGCAGCCAAGGCGACCACATCGGGTTTGCGCTCAAGCACTTGGGAAACCTGCGGCGCAACGTCGAAACTTTTATATTGAAACGCAACAGGCTCTCCAAAGGCAACGTTGTTGGCCTTGAATATCGCCGGATAGAATTGGGTTCCCGAGATATTCGAGACACGTTCGTCGGAAACATACATGATTTCCGCTCTGTCTATCTTGATATTCTTGCGCTTCAGCGTTGCGATCAATCTTGTAAATTGCTTCCCCTCGTCCGCCGTCAGCCGCCAGGCGTAGGAAAAGTTGGCGGTCAGGCCGGGTTGTGAGGCTGCGTTCGGCATCTGAACGATCCCAATTCTCTCGCCAACTGGGAACGCGACGGCCGCTTCGCCGGACGAGAAGGGTCCTATTATTGCCAGTGCATTATCGTCCTGGGCGAGCTTTTGAGTAGCCGTTGCAGCCTGACGCGGATCTGTCGCTGTGTCGAATTTAACCAGCTTGATCGGCTTTCCATTGACACCGCCCTTTGCATTAATCTCAGCAACAGCTATGTCCACGGAAGTTTCGGTTGCTTCGCCAACACTTTTCAAAGGACCTGATTTGACCATGCTGAGACCAAGAGTGATCTCCTGAGCATAGACAGGCGAGGACAACCATGTTGCCGCGAGTGCTAACGATCCGATGTAACACCCGATCCTCAAATGCATGTGTTTCATGTGATACTCCTGATCTGCTTATTGGCTGCCTAAGTATGCTGAAGCGAGACGATCATCACTTGCCAGTTCCTGCGCGGTTCCTGCTGCCACAAGCTGTCCGAGTTCAAGCACCAACCCACGACTTGCAAGTTCCAACGCCATGCTTGTGTTTTGCTCGACAATGAGAATTGACAGCCCCTCTTGGTGAAGGGCTGCCAACAAATCGAAAAGCCTTTCGACCATGAGTGGTGAGAGGCCAAGTGAGGGCTCGTCCAGCATCATCAACTTGGGGCGTGCGAGCAGCGCTCGACTGATAGCCAGCATCTGCTGCTCGCCCCCAGATAGCACGGAGGCAACCATATCGCGGCGAGCGCCCAGGTTGGGGAAGCGCTCATAGATTGCCTTGATATCCCCAGCGACATCCCGATCATCACGACAGAACGCACCCATCTGCAGATTTTCGTGAACTGTCAGACTGATTGCGATGAGACGGCCTTCAGGAACGAGAACGAGGCCGCGACGCAGCCGCTGCGCTGCACTAATGGATGTAATTTCATTGCCATCGAAATAGACATTGCCTCCGGCGCAGGGAATCAGGCCTTGCAAGCAACGGAGAGAGGATGTCTTACCAGCTCCGTTGCTACCAAGGATGGTGACCACCTCGCCCTGCTGTACGCCAAAGCTGACGTTGCGCACCGCATGGGTTCGCCCATAGCGAACCTGTAATCCCTGGACTTCAAGCAGCACGACCTGCCTCCTGTCCAGCTGAGGCAGCCTTTGTCCCGAGATAGGCCTCACGAACGGCCGTATCATCCTGAACAGAGGCTGTATTTCCGTCATAAATGACATGACCGAAATTCAGGACGACTGTGCGCTCACATAGATTGCGGACAAACCCCATATCATGTTCGACAATAAGAAGGGTTAGGCCATCTCGTGCCCTTTGTTTCAGGAATTCGGAGAGCTCGGCGGTTTCCTTAGGATTAAGACCAGCAGCCGGCTCGTCGAGCATCAGGACGTCGGGTCTTGACATCAAAGCCCGGACAACTTCGATCCGCTTACGAATTCCATAGGGCAGACCCGAGACAGACCCGTTCGGATCAATATCAAGACCTGCATCCTCAAGTGCTGCAATTGCCTCGCGACGCGCAGTCGATGAAAAGAGCCCAGTAACTGGCAGCAGTAGACTGCGGAGGCCACCTTGGCGGGCGTGCTGACCAAGCATAACGTTCTCAACGACGGACAAATGCTGCATCAAACGTATGTTCTGGAACGATCGCGAAAGGCCCTCAGAGATTCGCCTGCGTGCGGGCAGCATTTCAATTCGCTTGCCATTGAGACATATTTGACCGCTATCAACGCCATAAACGCCCGACATCAGGTTGAAGAGCGTGGTCTTACCCGCACCATTCGGTCCTATCAGGGCTGTTCGAGTTCCTGGCCTTAAAGCAAAGCTCACATCCCGGATCACTGCGAGCCCGCCAAAGGTCTTTGAAACGTTATGGACGCTCAGCGCTGATTCAGGTTTCATCCGTGCCTCCGAGTGAACCTTTTCGTCGGCTGAGCGATAATCGTGCCAGAAGGTCTCGTGTCACAAGCCCCTGTGGTCGCCAGATCATCGTGAGTACGATGGCGACGCCAAAAATGACAAACCGCCATGAACTACCAATCCGAAGAGCCTCCGGAAGCAGGGTGAAGAAGATGCTGCCAGCGAGAGGTCCCCAGGCTGTCTGTGTTCCACCGATAAGGACATAAAGCAGGACAAAAATAGAAAGAGACGAGCTGAAATATTGCGCTTCCACAAAACTGAAGTGATGGGCATAAAGAGCGCCCGAGAGGCCGGCAACCGAGCCGCCAATTGCAAAGACTGCAACCTGCGTTCCTCGGACATTGACACCCATAACCGTCGCAACCAGCTCATCGTCATGGATAGACCGCAATGCGAGTCCAAAGCGCGTGGACAAAAGATAGAACATCGAAAACGTCACAAGGAGTGCAGAAATTATGAGAGCATTCAAACCCATATAATCAGGAACCACGATCCCGATTGCACCCCCAAGAGACGTCGTTCGGAGCAATATGCCTGACACCACCTCGCCAAAGGCAAAGGTGGCCAGAACCATATAAACACCACGTGTCCGCAGAACGGGAAACGCGAGCAGAAACCCGACCAAGCCACTCATCGCCATCGCGGCTGGAATTGTAACCCACCCGACTGGTGCTCCTGCATTTGACAAGACAGCGGCTGTATATGCACCTATGGCCTGGAAGCCCGCTCCACCAAGGTTAAGCTGACCAGCCGCGGCGGTGATGTAGATGCCATAGGCGAAAATCAGGTTGATGCAAAAGATGGCGAGAATGCCAGATGCATAACCGCTCATGGGCCGATGCTCCCCAGGGTCTGAATCACAGCTTTCCCCTTCCCGGAGTGTCTCGCCCAAAAATGCCACGCGGCGCGATGACGATGATTGCAAGCAGAAGCCCCCAAACAGTCATCTGGACAGAATCACCGCCAAGAAAATGAATGGATAGCGTTTCGGTCATGCCAACGATGAGCCCCCCAAGGATTGCACCCCAGATTGACCCTAGGCCACCCAGAACCATGGCAGCGATGGCCTTGGTGCCAACATGATCACCCATGAAAGGCGACACATCGCCATAGTTGACGGTGAATAGCGCTCCAGCCAACCCGCAAAGGAGGCCGGTGACAAGAAATATGACTGGAACAACGCGGTTCACCTCAACACCAACAAGGGAGGCAATCTCAGGATTTTCTGCAATGGTTCGAAGCGCACGACCTATGCGGGTATGGAGCAGGACATAGCTGATCACGCCGACGACGATCAGGGATAGCAAGAGGCTCGCCAATTGTGGCAATCCGATCACGATGCCAAGGATATGGGCATCCCCCTTAAAGGGCACAGGAAACCGCTGCGCCTCTGATCCAAGGTAAATCACAATCAAGTGTTCGAATATGATGAGAAAGCCCAGCGATGAAACAAGTGGAATTGCGTGCTCTGAGGCATCGCCATTCCGCATCTGCAAATAGCGGTAAGTAAATCGTTCAACGACGAGCGAAGCAATGGTGGAGACGGTGATGCCACAGACAAGCGCAAGGATCCATGCATATGAACCTGCAAAGGCCAGTGTCCCGCTAGAAAGGACGCCCCAGGCCACCATGCCTGTCAGCATGAATAGCGAAGGGATCGTGAAGTTCAGGAAATTCAGAACCCCTATCGTCAATGTGAAAGCCACAGCAACAGTCAGATAGATGGCACCGAGCATCAGCCCGGAGACCACCTGTTGGGCAATGACCCGGCCGCCAATGGCGACACCGAGCCCCACCAGAGCCATAAACCCGAACGTGATCACTATGGCCTTTGCAAGCGCATAGGATCGCGATGAAGCAACTGTCGTGGCACCGCTCATACCAACAGCCCCCGCAACAATGCTTTCTGCAGCGTCATAGGCAGACCCAGGCAGCGAGATCGCCAGGACATGGCTGCAGTCGTGCGACTACACTGACCTGTTCGGGTCACGATCCAAGACTTCAAGGCAAGCCGCGTGGGACGCGGCAACACTGAAACGTGCACCGACAACTCCCTCCGTTGTCAGAATGTCGCGGCGCATGCACTTGCAGATCACCGCGAAGCCCGTCATGTTGTCCGGACAACTCCATACTGACGCGCCGCAAACAACTGTCAAGTGAGGATGCAGCCATCATGCTAAACAAGGTTGTCGTCGTAGGCGCGGGCCCTGTCGGCCTGGTCACTACAGCCCTTTTGACGGAGGCTGGCATTGGTGTGACCTTGTTGGAGTCATGCCAGGAATTGCCACGCGACCTCCGTGCGTCCACGTTTCATCCTCCGACTCTCGATATGCTCGACCATTTCGGCGTTTCCAATCGCATGATTGAGGCCGGCCTGATTTGCCCGACATGGCAATTCCGTGATCGGCGTGATGGCGTTGTCGCGACCTTTGAGTTGGACCGGCTCGCCGATGAAACAAAGCATCCCTATCGCCTGCAATGCGAGCAATGGCGAATGGGTGAAATGCTGGCTAAGCAGCTTTCCCATCAGCCACTTGCCGACATTCGCTTTGGAATGAGAGCATCGAAAGTGACAGATACCGGCAATGGCGTCATTGTAGAGGCAGCCAACGCCGAAGGTGGAGTTGAGACTTTCGAGGCCGACTTCTGCGTGGGGGCTGATGGCATTGGCAGCGTCGTCCGCCGGTCCATGGGCGTCACATTCGATGGTCAGACGATTCCTGAGATTTTTCTCACGATTTCAACGACCTTCGACTTCCGTGAGGTCATGCCGGATCTATCCAACATCGCTTATCTGTCGGATCCCCAGGAATGGTTCGTTCTCATCAGAACCGCATCACTATGGCGAGCGCTTTTCCCGGTTGACCCAACCCTCTCAGATGAAGAAGTGACATCGCCGGCTCTGGCTGAAAAATTATTGCAAGGTGTGATCGCACGTTCACAGCCATATGAAGTCATTCACCGCACGGCCTACCGTGTACACGAGAGGGTAGCCACGCATTATTACAAGAACCGTCTGATCATCGCTGGGGATGCTGCCCATGTGAACAACCCACTCGGGGGAATGGGCCTAAATGGGGGGATTCACGATGCCTTCAATCTTGCCCGAACCCTTGTCGAGATCTATCGCGGCGCGACCGTTGATCTTCTGGGCAGATACGAACGCCAGCGTCGCAAGGTGGCCCTCGATGTTGTTCAACAAACAACGCTGCGTAACCGAGCGATCCTGAATGCCAGCAATCCGGAGTCGCGTCAGGCCTATTATGATGATTTACGCGCTACAGTTGCCGATGCAGAACGGCATAAGACCTATTTGATGCGCACATCGATGATTTCATCCCTGCGTGAAGTCGAGACAATAAACTGAGGATCACTGGCTTTTATTCAGAACTCCTCGAGGAGACGCCCGAAACCTTCAAGCTTGTCAGCGATTCCATTGGCTCGCAGCGCGTGCCAATAGGTGGCTGCATTGATGGCAATGATCGGCTTGCCCAACCACAATTCTGCGGCGGCGGCGAGTTTGACCATGGACAGGTTAGTCCCAACCTGAACAATGGCATCCACGTCGTCGCCATCAAGCCGGCGGAGAGCTTCGCGACACTCGGCTGTCGTCACCTCTGCAATCTTGGTCCAGGATCGGCACTGTAGGGGCACATCACGCACAACCTCAAAGCCCATATCGGTAAAGTACCGGGCGACTTCCTGATTCATCACCGGCCAATAGGGTGAAAGGATCGAAATGCGCTTCACTCCGCCATAGGCTCTCAAGGCCTGTGTGCAAGCGTGGCTACCGATACTGACTTTTACGCCCGAGGTCTCCTCGACCTTCGCCATGAACCTGTCCGCACCCCTGGCCCCGTCAAAGAACGTCACCGCCGACATGCCCATGACGAGGTAATCAGGCTTGCTCGTCATCACGCTTTGGACCGCGTCAAGGACGTTGGACGCGATAATTTCGGTTCCGGCGCGGAAGCTTTCGTTGCTGACAGCCTGAGCATCGGGGGTGAAGATTCGGCTATAGTGATTTGTCACGCCAACCGGTCGCATGGCCTCAAAGTCAGGCTGCACGATCGTGTTGGTTGAAGGCCCGAGCACTCCAAACTTACGTCGCCAACCCTGGACATCCGCCATGATCTGCCTCCATTAACCCGTCGCCGAAGCTACCTCAGAACTTGTCATCAGGTCGGCATATTTCTGCCCCATGTCGAACAGGTTTGCTTCATGGGGGCCCATCGCCCGGTCGCCGACACAATCGGTCACGACGATCGTACGCAAATTATGAGACAGGGCATCGACAACGGTCGCGCGCACGCATCCAGACGTCGTACATCCAGCGACAAAGATCGTGTCGACCTGCTTCCACAGTAGCCAACCGACGAGTTCTGTCCCGAAAAAGGCGGAGGGCTGTCGCTTGCGGATCACAAGCTCCCCCGCGCGAGGTAAAAGTTCTGGAACGATCTGGCTCAGCGGGCTTGTTTCAGTAAGCTTGAGCAATCCGGGCGCCTTGCGCGTAAATGCCCCTGTGTCAGCACCATCGTCCGCATAGACGACCCGCGTGTGCACAATCGGCCAACCCAGCCTGCGAGCGTGAGCCAGCAACTGCTGGCAGCAGACTATGGCGTCGCGGATATTACCTCCGCCAAAATGCTCCGGGTCGGTAAACCCAACTACAAAGTCGACAATCACCAACGCAGGACGTGAGCCGATCCCGACAGGCTGGGCAAAGCCCTGCTTGGCATAGATTTCAAGTTCGGACATGTGGTCTCCGTCATGGGGACTTGGAGAGCTTTGCACAAATAAGCTGTCCGGACAACTTTTTGGTTGAACTTGAACGCGTCATGAGGTCTCGTCATCGGTGACGAGTGACTTTGCGCGGAATGCGCGTCATGGAAAGGACATGGGATGGCTGATCCGCGTCTTCGCGAGCTGATTGCTGCTCGACGGTTTATTGCCGCACCCGGTGTCTATGACATGATTTCTGCCCTCGTGGCCGACCGGATGGGTTTTCCGGCTCTCTACGTAACGGGCTATGGAACAGTGGCATCCGCCTTGGGCCTTCCAGATGCAGGCCTTGCGACCTATTCCCAGATGATTGAGCATATCGGGCAGATTGCTGCGGCTGCAAAGACGCCTGTCGTTGCGGATGCGGATACCGGTTATGGCGGCCTGCTCAATGTTCAGCATACAGTGCGGGGGTACGAGCGCGCGGGCGTCAGCGCGATTCAACTCGAAGATCAGGAATTTCCGAAAAAGTGCGGGCACACGCCCAATCGCAGGGTCATCGCACTGGAAGACATGGTGCGCAAAATCCAGGTCGCCTCGGACAGCCGTTCCAGTGCCGATTTCCTGATCATTGCGCGTACCGATGCGCGCACGGGCCTCGGCCTTGATGAAGCCATCCGCAGGGGCGTTGCCTACGGTAATGCCGGCGCGGACATTGTGTTCATCGAATCACCAGAAAGCCGTGAGGAACTCGCCACCATCGCCAGGCGCATCGACAAGCCACTCGTTGCAAACATGGTCAATGGTGGGCGCACTCCGATGCTGAAGGCCGAGGAGCTGGCCTCCCTTGGATATTCCATGGCAATCTTCCCAGCCGTCGGCTTTCTTGCCACAGCGCAGGCCCTCACCGACGCCTATCGGGACCTGCAGGACCATGGTACGTCGACAGATGCAGTGCGAATGTTTGATTTCGCTGCCTTCAATGAGCTTATCGGCTTCAAAGATGTTTGGGACTTCGAAAAGCGATATTCCGAGCTCTGAACTGTCCTCCTTGCGGTCGGGTTCGCGTGCATGAACAAAAACGTGCAGCCAGATCCTTCACTGCGGTACATGCAGGTCTTTGCTGAGCTTCAGGCCAGGATTACAAAGGGCCTATACCCCATCGATACAACCCTGCCGACCGAGGGCGAACTTTGCATTGATTTTTCTGCGAGTCGCTACACCGTACGTGAGGCGCTGAGGCGTTTGGTTGATCAGGGCATGGTGCGGCGTCGACAAGGCTCTGGCAGCGTTGTCGCCGCCACCCAGCCACAGCAACGTTATGTGCAATCGCTGTCTTCCCTGCACGGGCTTCTGCAATATGCGCTCAACACGCATTACGAGATCATCTCGATTGAGGCCTTAAGGCTGGATGCTGACATCGCGGAAGATGTGGGCGGAGAAGCGGGTTCGGAGTGGACATTCATCAAGGGCATTCGGCGCACGAGCAAGGGAGGCCGTGTCGTCGGCTTCGTCCACTCTTACGTGCCGAAGCGGCTGT
>CAISZN010000062.1 GCA_903889985.1 uncultured Hyphomicrobiales bacterium
ATCCGGCCCTGTTCGCCTGAGCGCACGTCGATCTTGTAGACGATCGCCCACTGGTCGACGATATACATGAAGCCGTCTTCGACCAGAGGCGTGGCCTCAATGTTCTCCGCCGGCGCCGATCCGCCCAGCGCCACCGCATAGGCGAGCTTCAAGCCCTTCACGTTGGCCTTGTTGATCTTGTCGAGGGGAGAGTAGCGCTGGCCGTTGTAGGTCCGGTGGTTGGTCAGCCAGTTCTGCGGTTCCTTGTCCGCATTGACGATCCGCTCGAAGGTGACTTCGGCGGCCATGGCCGGAATGGACAGAAGCATGGACGTGCCCAGCGCCCAGTGGCGCAGGCGGTGCTTGGCACCTGACATGGCGTTTCCCCTCATGGTGTCTCGGCGCTCAGTGTCGCCTTAGCGGAGAGTTTGCGACCGCCTTAGGCATTGCGCAAGTCATTGATTGGGCCAGAGGCCTTCGGGTCGGAATCCAGGAAAGTTGCCCTTGGTCCGAAGTAAGGTAACTGGATACCGCATTCGGAAAAGCTTTATATCATAAGTCTTTTTGGCGATTGCCGGGTGAATTCAGCGTTGACAGCAGGTGCTGCCGGACCTATAAGCGCGCCAGTTTCGCCGGGGTCCGCAAGGAGTCCGCGACCCTGCACAAGGAATTACCATGTTCGGCCATACCACTGTGACCAAGCCTGCCGAGGTCGAGAAGAAGTGGGTCGTGATTGACGCGGAGGGCCTCGTTGTCGGCCGTCTCGCAACGATCATCGCCATGCGTCTCCGCGGCAAGCACAAGCCTTCGTTCACCCCCCACGTCGATGACGGCGACAACGTGATTGTCGTCAATGCCGACAAGGTGGTGCTGACGGGCCGCAAGCGCGACGACAAGATGTACTATCACCACACCGGCTTCATCGGTGGCATCAAGGAGCGGTCTGCCCGCTTCATCCTCGAGGGTCGCTTCCCTGAGCGTATCGTTGAGAAGGCCGTGCAGCGCATGCTGCCGCGTGGCCCGCTCGGCCGCACCCAGCTCGGCAACCTGCGTGTCTACAAGGGCGCGTCGCATCCCCACGAGGCCCAGCAGCCGGTTGCGCTGGACGTCGGCAGCCTCAACTCCAAGAACAAGCGGAGCGCCTGATCATGGCCGAGACCCTCTCCTCCCTGCAGGACCTCAAGGCCGCGACCGCTGGTCAGCAGCCTGACGCTCCCGTGCATGTCCAGAAGCTCGACAAGCTCGGCCGCGCCTATGCCACTGGCAAGCGCAAGGACGCTGTCGCCCGCGTGTGGATCAAGCCCGGCACGGGCAAGATCGTCGTCAACGGCCGCGCGGAAGAAGTTTACTTCGCCCGTCCGGTGCTGCGCATGATCCTGCGCCAGCCGCTCGAGATCGCCAACCGCTCGACCCAGTATGACGTGTTCATCGGCGTTGCCGGTGGCGGTCTGTCCGGTCAGGCCGGTGCGGTCCGTCACGGCCTGTCGAAGGCTCTCACCTATTTCGAGCCGGAGCTGCGCCCCGTCCTGAAGCGTGAAGGCTTCCTGACCCGCGACTCCCGCGTCGTCGAGCGCAAGAAGTACGGCAAGAAGAAGGCTCGCCGCAGCTTCCAGTTCTCGAAGCGCTAAGGGTTCCTGCGCCGCAAGGGCGCAAGGCCTTTGCCACACCATGTCAATCAAGCCGCCTTTCGGGGCGGCTTTTTTGTTGTGCGTGGTTCTGACCGCGGGTTTTACAGGGAACGTGGGAGGCGCTGCTACCTGGCATCACGACAGACCCTTGCCTGCCATTTGGAGAATGGTAATGAGGTGGCAATCAACAAAAACGCCCTCTGGATCGCCTGGATGTGACCAATGACCAAAATGCGTTCTTCAATGATACTGGTGATGGCTCTGTCCTTGGCGGGCTGCCAGTCCCTGGGCATCGGTGAAAAGAAGGGCACCTACGATCCCCCAAAGAACATCGACAAGATGTCTCCGGCTGAACTCTGCGCCTACTACAATTTCTACCTGACCAACCCGGACCTGACTGCGGAAGTCCGCGCATTCGCGACCAACAAGATGAAGGCCATGAACTGCCAGTAATGGGCGGCAGGCTTTTGACCGGGATGGCTGCGAGTTTTATCGGTTTCGGCGCGCCGACAGCCCGTGCCGCAACTTGAGCAGGGGCTTCTCGAGGCAGAGGTAGGAGGCTGATGCCACGCAAATCATGGCCACGACCTTGTAGGGCCATTCCAGCAGGAAGAGGCTGCTGAAGCCATAGTCTGACGGCCAGATGAAAAAGGGCTGCTGCCAGATGTAGAGGCTGTAGGAGATCAGCCCGATGAAGTTCATCACCCTCGTGTTGAGGAATCCGAAGATCCGGTCTCGCGGCCCATAGGCATAGGAGACGATCAGGAAGGCCCCGGCAAAGGCCTGCAGGGAGGGGCCCACACCGATGACGAGGAAGGGGACGTTATAGACCCGCCGCACCACCACGGTGGCGATCAGGATGAGCACGGCGATCACCCGCAGGAGGCCCACCCGGTAGTTGACCGCCAGGCGGAACAGTTCGGTGCGATACGCAAGGCCAAAGGCCAGCAGGGCGCCGATCATCAGCGAATCCGTATTCGAGCTGAGCCACCACTGCCGCAGGCCAAAGTGCAGTTCAACCATGCGGGAGATTGGCGCCAGCACGATCGCGGCGCAGGCTACCGCAAGCGCCGAGCGCCGGCTGGCAAAGGCGATGATTCCGGGCCAGATCAGGTAGAACTGCTGCTCCACCGCCAGCGACCAGAGGTGGCCATCAATCCATGAAAAACAGCCGTAGTTCTTCGTGAAGGTGAGCGCCGTGACAAACTGGCATGTACTGACCGACAGCGCCGTGGATTGCGAAGCAACGAACAGGAACAGGATGAATGCATAGAAGACCGGAAACAGACGCACGGTCCGGCGGGTGTAGAATTCCTTCAGCGAGATGGATCCCGAGCGCGCCTGCTCCACCAGCAGAAGATAGGTGATCAGGAATCCGCTGATGCAGAAAAACAGCCGCACGCCGAGGCCGCCATCGACCAGATAGCCATCAAAGAGCTGCAGAAAGTAGGCCACCGAGGCGGGCGTGCTGACGTCTGTGGCGAAATGGGAAGCCACCACCATGATCACGCTAACGGCCCTGATCCCGTTCAGGGATGGAATCATGCCCTTTCCTGGCCAGGGCTCTTTCACCGCGGTGCTCGAAGTCCCGCGACTCTCGACCAGATCTGCGGAAGACTGTGTCATCTGGAGCCCAACATTGTGTCGATCACGGAAGCGATCAGGCCTGCTGCAAAGCGACCCTTGATTCCATAGAAGCTGCAGTCAGGGTGGGCCCCATCGGGAATGCGCGCTGACCATCCTGGCAGCTTCTTGATGAAGTCATATTGATCGATCAGGAAGAGATCCAGCGCCGCCGCTGTCCGCCTGATCGCACCGACGATATGGCCTTCTTTTTCGGCAGTCGCGATATTTCCGAAGGGCGCGACACCAAAGACAAGGGGGTTGGGCGTTTCGATCATGACGATTTTACCATGGCTGCGGGCTATCGAGGCGAGTTGCCGGATGTTCTCCTCGAAAATCTTTGGCGTTACCCTTTGATCAAAGGCGTCGTTGATGCCCCAATTGAAAATCACGATCTGCGCCGGTGATGACAGCATCGCTTTAGACCACGCGTCCGGAGACTGTAAATACTGGTCACTGCGCGTGCCTCCGGCCCCCTTGTTTGTCACGGAGACGCGATCTTCCCCGAAGATTTGCCTGAGATAGATTTCAGCGGCCTTGGGGGCAGGCGTTGCACAGATAAGACCCAGATCACGTGGATCGACACCCTCGACTGTCGAGTCGCCATAATAGTCGATGCGGATGGCATCTCCTGCATAGGCACGCGGAGCTCCTGTCAGCAATGACCCTGAAACAGCAGCCAGCATCATGCCACCTCCTACGGTCAACCAGTGCAACTTCAGCCTGCGCTTCATGAGCCAGCCCGGAGTGGTTTGCGGGTTCGCACCTGATCGAAGAGACCGTCCATATCGGGAATTCACGTCCACTGCTGGAATGCTGGCCTGATATCTACAGGGCCTTGCGGGTCCCATGTGTCATGAAGGTAACCCTGAAGGCTGAGAGAAAACAGTCCTATTTCTCTTTGTCGGGCATCGCTGGTGCTTCGGCTGTCCCACATGCATGGGCGTCCTTGCGCCTGCCGGCTTTGCAGAGCCGCGGGGACATTCGGCAAGTATTTGATCCCGCGCTCTGTTGCTGGCCTGTATGCATCGATATATGGAGCTTCGACTTCTTCAGACCGCAGGCGTGCATCCCCACATGACCGGCCTTTCCAGACGCTACATCCTTCGCGCCTTCGCGACCGCGACTGCGGCATGGTCAACCGGTTGGACCGCTTCCGCCCAGCCAGCGCCCGGCGCGGCTGCCAGCCAGCCGAAGTTTGGCTTCGAGGATGTCATGAAGCGCGCCCGCGAAGTGGCGGCATCTGACTATGACGGGACGATCCCGCCACTGCCGCCCGAACTTGCCGCCCTGGATTTTGACCACTGGCGCGAGATCAGGTTCCTTCCCGAGAAATCGCCTCTCGATGAGAAGAGCGGGCGTTTCCGCCTGCAGTTCTTCCATCTTGGCCATTTGTTCACGCGTCCCATCACCATCCACATGGTCACCAATGGCGTGTCGGAACCGCTCCAAAATGTGGCGCGGCTGTTTGACTACGGGAACAATAAATTCTCGAAGCCCCTGCCGGCCGATCTCGGCGTGGCGGGCTTTCGCGTGCACTATCCGGTCAACGACCTCACCCGTGACGACGAATTTGTCTCGTTTCTTGGCGCGAGCTATTTCCGCTGGCTGGGGCGTGGGCAAAAATATGGTCTGTCGACCCGGGGGCTTTCCATTGGCACCGGCCGCCTCGACAACAAGGAGGAATTTCCGGTCTTCAAGGAGTTCTGGATCGAGAAGCCGGTTCCCAGCCAGACCCACATTGTCATCAGCGCGTTGCTCGACAGCCCCTCCCTGACCGGTGCCTATCGCTTCAATTTCGAGCCGGGCCCGGAATCGCCCGTCGATGTGGAAGTAACGCTCTATCCGCGCAAGACGACCGACCGCGTGGGCCTTGCGCCACTGACGTCCATGTTCTTCCTTGGCGAGAACGACCGCCATCTGAACGACCGCAACAAATACGACGAATTCCGTCCGGAGCTGCATGATTCCGATGGCCTGCTGATCCATACCAGCGAGGATGAATGGATCTGGCGGCCGCTGCACAATCCGCTCGTGCAGGAAGTGCACAATTTTCCGGTCACCAATGTGCGCGGCTATGGCCTCATCCAGCGCGACCGCAACTTCGCGCATTATCAGGACATCGAGCTCAATTACGAAGAGCGTCCGAGCTATTGGATCGAGCCGGAGGATGACTGGGGTGAGGGGCGCATCGAACTGGTCGAACTCGCCACCAAGGACGAGACCTTCGACAACATCATCTGCGCCTTCGTGCCCAACGATTCCGTCGAGGCGAAGAAGCCTTTCAGCTATGGCTATCGATTGCGAGCCCTCAATGATGGGCTCAACCTGCATCGTCTCGGCTATGTGCTGAATACATTCACGGCGCCGGCCTATGCACTGGGGGCGGGCGAGAATGTCGGCAGGAATACCCGTCGCTTCATGATCGATTTTGTTGGTGGTGATCTCGCCTTCCTGCTGGCGAAGCCCGCCGCCATTCAGATCGTTGCCAACGCCACGAATGGAAAGGTCTTCAGGTCCTTCCTCGTGCCCAATCCGGCGATCAATGGCTTCCGTGCCATGGTGGATGTTGATGTCCATCCCACGGAGGTGACGGACATTCGCTGCAAGCTGATGCAGGGATCGCGGGCCCTGACGGAGACCTGGGCCTATTCCTGGAAGATCTATAATTTCTAGAATCGGGTCTAGAAAAGCCGGGTTGCCTGCAATGGGCCGGATGCCGGCCGCGCTCTTCGTTTGACTTCCGCCGCAGAGGCGCCAAATAAGGTCAGGTCCACGTCAGGTGGTACACAGACCAAATAGGTAACGGGTGAGGCAATGAGCGACGTGGAGGAGGTTGTCGTCCTGGTGGACGCAACGGACCGCGAGACCGGTCTGGCGCCGAAGCTGCAGGCCCATCTGGATGGCCTCCTGCACCGGGCGATCTCCGTCATCATCCTCAACGATCGCGGCGAGATGCTGCTGCAGCAGCGTGAAGCCGGCAAATATCATTCGGGCGGCCTGTGGACCAACGCCTGCTGCAGCCACCCACGCCCGGGCGAAGAGGTGGCCAAGGCTGCTGCGCGTCGCCTGCGCGAGGAAATGGGTTTTGAGGCGAAGCTCGTTCCCATGTTCTCGACCGTCTATCGCGCCGAACTTGGTGCCCTGACGGAGCATGAATTCGTCCATGTCTTCGGCGGCCGGCATGTGGGGCCCGTGAACCCGGATCCGGCGGAAGTCGGTGCCTATGAGTGGCGCGCCCTCCCGGGCCTCTTTGCCGATATCGAGGCCCGACCGGAGCTCTATACGGCGTGGTTTCGCAAATACCTGCGGGATCATCGCGCTGACGTCGAGGCACTGAGCGCCCGACTCTGACGGTCTCGCCCTGACGGTTTGCCTTGTGCGCTAAGGGGTGGCGTTGAACTTGATCACGGTCTCGGATGAGGCCAGATTTCGTCATCACCCATGTCTCGAGCGCGGTTCCATGAATTCAACGCCCATCGACAATGCCGTCGTGGGCCCGCTGACCGGGGGCTCCCATGAGCCCACTTTCGCGGGCGTACCCTCCTTCATGCGCCGGCGCTTTTCCAAGGAAATCGGCGCTGCCGACGTGGTCGTCTGGGGAATTCCCTTCGACTGCGCGACCTCCAACCGCCCGGGCGCCCGCTTCGGACCAGCGGCCATCCGGCGCGCTTCGGCAATCTTCGATGGCGATCCGCAATATCCGTCCGGTCGCGATCCCTTCGAGGCGATGCGGGTGATCGATGCCGGCGATTGTTTCTTCGAATATGAGCGGATCGGCCGCGCTCCGGCGGCCATCGAGGGCCAGGCTGCGCAGGTGGTCGCGGCAGGGGCTCATCTGGTGACCCTTGGAGGCGATCACTTCATTACCCTGCCGCTGCTGCGCGCCCATGCGGCCCATCATGGGCCGCTCGCCCTCGTCCAGTTCGATGCCCATCAGGACACCTGGGATGACGATGGCACCAAGATCTCTCATGGGACCTTTGTGACCCGCGCCGTGGCCGAGGGGCTGATCGATGTGTCGCGCTCAGTTCAGGTCGGGATCCGCACCTGCGCGCCCGATGACTTTGGCATCGAGGTCCTGGATGCCGACACATGTCATGACCTCGGTGCAGGTGGGATGGCAGCCCGGATCAGGGCACGGGTCGGGGAGGGGCCGGCCTACCTGAGCTTCGACATCGATGCCCTCGATCCGGCTTTCGCGCCGGGCACCGGCACACCTGTTGCCGGTGGGCTGACGAGTGCGCAGGCCCTGTCGACGCTCTGGGCTTGTCGGGAGATCGACTGGCGCGGGATGGACGTGGTCGAGGTCTGCCCGGCCTACGATCATGGCGAGATCACCGCCATCGCCGCCGCCAGCGTGGTGCAGCGCTACATGCAGATCCTGGCAGAGAAACACGACACACAGAGTCTGTGAGGGCTTAAGGAGTAGCTCCGGGACCGTGTGTGATTCCCATCGAAATCTTGCCGTAGGACTGGCAGGCTTCGGCGGCTTGGCTGAAGTGTCTGTTAGACTGGTCCATCAGCTCTGAGAGCGGCTGACTATTGCCTTTGTCCAAGGCTGCCATGAGGGATGGTAGCTGTTTGGTGTCCTCATTTACGATGTCGATAAATAGCGCACGATCAAGCCGGGACATTGTGCGATCAGCCGAAGCAGACAGGCACGAGCAAAACTCTGCAAATTTGCTATCAGCAGGGACCACCTTATGGCAGGCTGCCTCGAATTGCTTGCGTTCCGGTGCAGCCATGGATCTGCCGACCATCAAAACCTCAGTGGAGGTGCCTGATGACTCATCAAGGGTTGCAACCTGTTCCTGCTTTTCAACAACGGCGATCTTGTTGCGAACAACATGGACGCCAGCAGCGCCAATGAAGAATGCGGCGACGGTCATAACCAATGTCGAGCGATCCAGCATAAGTGAATTCCAATTTTAAAAAATGTTTCTGTCAGGTTATCCGTCGACAACAAAAAATATCTTAATGTGAAACAAACGGGCTTTATTTTTGCAGCGCACCTGATTGCTCAACCGTCGCTTGAGCATCCCTACAATTTGGCCCATCAACTCCGATAGTGCGCAAGAAGCTGCACGTTGTCGTGGGCGGGGCCGGATCCTGGACCGTGCGAGAACCCCAGTGAAAACTCACCATAGGACTGGCATATATTGGCCGCTGCGCCGGCGTGGCTGTTAGCCTGTGCAAACAGGTCGTAGATATCGTGGCCGCCCATTTTCTCAAGAGCAGCCTCGATGGGCGGCAATTGCTTATGTTCCTTGTTTGCGAGGTCCATGAACAGCGCGCGATCGAACCTGGACATCGATTGGTCTGCAGCGCTGGTCAGACATGAACAGAGTTTTGCGTACTGGCCGGAAATCAACCGGAGCGGCAATGGCATCATCTTGCTGCACGCTGCCTCGAACTGCCTGTGATCCTGCGCAGACATGGGCCTGCCCACGGTCACAAGATCCGCGGAGGTGGCCGATGCCATATCGAAGGTGGCAACCTGTTCCTGCCTCGCAAAAAGGGAAGGCTCCTGTCGAACCAGGAAGACGCCGGCGGCACCGATTGAGAAGGCGGCAAAGGCCAATACAGCTGTCGATCGATCCAGCATTGCCAAAATTCCAATATTTAAAATCGAAGTCAGGCTATCAGCTGCCCACCAAAAATATCTTAACTTGAGCCAGAAGCGGCCTTCGTTGGAAAAACTCAGTCTGCCTCAATGGCCGTGAGCTTTTCGCGCGTTGCAATTTCGTCGTCTTGTTCTAGTAATTCGGCCGGTCCGGTCCCCGTAAGCGGGGCATTCAATGGGGTTTTGCCATGGCTCGGGTATTCATCGACGGAGAAGCGGGCACTACGGGGCTCGGCATCCGTGATCGCCTGGCGGCCATGCCTCAAGTTGAGGTTCGCAGCATCGCCCCGGAGAAGCGCAAGGACCCGGCGGCCAAGCGCGAGCTCCTCGCCAGCGTCGATCTGGTGATTCTGTGCCTGCCCGACGATGCGGCGAAGGAGACGGTGGCGCTGGTCCAGTCCATGGGGGCTGAAGGCCCGCGGGTGCTCGATGCCTCGACGGCCCATCGGGTTGCCGAGGGCTGGGCCTATGGCTTTGCCGAACTGACCGCCGGACAGGACAGGAAGATCCGCGAAGCTCGCTTTGTCGCCAATCCGGGCTGCTATGCAACCGGTGCCATCGCTCTCCTGCGCCCGCTGGTCGATGCAGGCCTGATCTCGGTCGAGACGCCCCTGACCATCAATGCGGTGTCAGGCTATTCGGGCGGCGGCAAGTCGATGATCGAGGCCTATGAGGCGCGCAAGGCGCCTGATTTCGAGCTCTATGCGCTCGGCCTCGAGCACAAGCATGTCCCCGAGATCATGGCCTGTTCGCGCCTGAGCCGGCGGGTGATCTTTGTGCCGTCGGTTGCGGATTTCAGGCAGGGGATGCTGGTGTCGGTGCCGCTCCATCTCGATACGCTGCCGGGCAGGCCGACGGCCCGCGACCTGCACGATGCACTGGCCCGCCACTATGAGGGCGAGCGCTTTGTGCGGGTGATCGAAGCGCCGAAGGATGGCAAGCTGGAGCCGCAGGCCCTCAATGACACCAACGACATGGAACTCATGGTCGTGGCCAATGAGGCACGCCGGCAGGCCGTGTTGATCGCGCGCCTCGACAATCTGGGCAAGGGCGCCTCGGGCGCCGCCGTCCAGAACCTCGAGCTGATGCTCGGGCTCTGAACGCAGGGTAGGGCGCGCTCAGGCGCCCTTCTTGTAGGCCACGATCCGGTTGGCCTGGGCGCCAAGGCCCTCGATGCCGCAGGAAAGGGTATCGCCCGCCTTCAGGTAGTTCGGCGGCTTGCGGCCAAGCGCGACACCGGCCGGCGTGCCGGTGGTGATCACGTCGCCGGGATCCAGCGTCATGAACTGGGAGATGTAGGACACCAGCGTCTTGATCCCGAAGATCATGTTGGCGGTGTTTCCGGTCTGCTGGCGCGCGCCGTTCACGTCGAGCCACATGTCGAGCTTCTGGACGTTGGGGAGTTCGTCGGGGGTGACGAGCCAGGGGCCGAGGGGCCCGAAGGTCGGGCAGCCCTTGCCCTTCATCCACTGGCCTGACCGCTCGATCTGGTATTCGCGCTCGGAGACATCGTTGCAGATGCAGAAGCCCGCCACGTAATCCATGGCCTCCTTTTCGGAGACATAGGAGGCCTTGGTGCCGATCACGATGGCGATCTCGATCTCCCAGTCACCCTTGGTGGAGCCCTTGGGGAGCATGATGTCGTCGTTCGGGCCCGAGATGGAATTCGGCGCCTTGTTGAACAGGATGGGCTCGGCCGGGGGCTTCATGCCGGTTTCCTGCGCGTGGTCGTGATAGTTCAGGCCCACCGCGATGAAATTGCCCGGCTGGGCGACGCAGGAGCCAAGGCGGGGCTTGCCGCGAACGAGGGGCAGGTTACCCGGGCGCAGACGCGCGATGCGACGAATGGATTTCTGGGAAAGTCCTTCACCAGCAAAGTCTTCGACGTATTCGCTCAGATCTCGGATGCGGCCATCCTGATCGATGAGTCCCGGCTTTTCCTTGCCCGGACGGCCATAGCGCACAAGCTTCATGTATTCCCCCCTTCACTTCGATTCGCGGATCCCATGGGTCACATGTGGTGCATGAGTCCCGCAAGATGCGACAAGATGCATTGATCTGCCTCCATGGCGCGTGTCGCAAATGCAACAGGACGATACAAAGCGCATTGGTAGTGCTGCATTGCAATCGGGCGGAGGTCGGAAGTTTGCCTGTAATGGGCGCGTGTCTTCATTCATTTCAGGGGCTTACCCTTTGAGATTAAATCAATTCATCTGTTTTGCGCTGCAAATGCCGTAACAGAAGGCTGATTGCCTGCAAAACGATGTGACGGTTTAATTATGGACGAAATTCGGGTGGGGCAACGCGAAGGCCAAAGGCCGGGGGCGATGATGCTGAAGTCTATGAAATCAATTTTGATGTCCGGTGTGGCTTTGGCCGCTGTGGCAACCTCTTGCGGCTCCGCTTCAGCCGGCGGCTTCATGTTGCGCGAGCAGAGTGCCGTGGCGACAGGCATGGCCAATGCCGGCGTAGCTGCAGGTGGCGCGGGCCTCGGTTCGATCTTCTGGAACCCGGCGACGCTGAGCAAGTTCTCCGGCCTGCAGTCCTATTCGACCGTGACCGGCATCCTGCCGTCCGGCCAGAACATGGGTACGACGGCGGCCTATGCGCCGTTCGGCATGAACTCGGGTGAAATCTTCTCGAACGCCATCCTGCCCGCATCCGCCTATAGCTGGCAGCTCAGCGATCGGGCCTGGGCTGGCCTGACGGTTGGCACTCCCTATGGTCTCGAGACACGTAATCCGGTGGTGTCGGCGACCTCGCCCTTCGCCATTCACTCCAAGATCATGACCTACAGCATCACGCCGATGTTTGCCTACAAGATCACGGATTGGCTGACGGTCGGCGTGGGGGTCCAGCTTCAATACGGCAAGGCACTCCTGACCTTCGGCCTCCCGGCCGCCACGACCCCGACGGCCGCCGTAGCCCAACTCAAGGGCACCGGTTGGGCCGGTGGCGTGACTGCGGGCGCCTTCATCACCCCGATGGCGGGAACCGAGATTGGCCTTGGTTATCGCTCCATGACCAAGACAGACCTCGTCGGCAATCTCGCGGTGCCGGGTGCCTATATCCCGACGTCCTTCTCGGCAGGCACGGCTGACATCTATACGATTGGTGTTCGCCAGCGCATCACCAACGATTTTGACCTGCTCGCGGGCTTTGAATACGACAAGTGGAACCTCGGCACCCTGCCGGTCGTCAATACCCTGACCAATACGCAGGTGACTCTGTCGGGCAATCCTGTTGCTGTCCCGTTCAATTTCAAGAATGGCTGGATGGTCTCGCTGGGTGGTGAGTACCGCGCAACCAAGGACATCACGCTGCGCGCAGGTCTCGCCAGCGAGCGCGCTCCGATTGACGATACCAACCGGCGCCCAAGCCTGCCGGAAGGTGATCGCTTCTGGACGTCAGTTGGTGCCAGCTGGAACTTTTCGGCCAGCGACCGGATCGACTTTGGTTACAGCCATATCTTCGTGAAGAATGGGAATGTCAGCGTTGCGAACGGCCCGATCTTTTATAACGGGACAACCAAAGGTCACGCCGATCTGATTTCGCTGGGTTGGAACCACACATGGTCGGCTGGCCCAAGCTCGGTTCTGGTGGCCCGCTACTGAGCATCCATCCGGGTTGGGGTCCTGCGGCCTCCAGCTGACGTCATCTGAGTTTGAGGGGTCGGACCTGTTCAGGCCCCTTTTTTATGGCACATTTCATGTACGCAACTGCTTGGACATTTATAAAAAGGTACAGCCAGTTTCGTTACGTGATGTCCCTGAACGAAAATGTCAGCAACGTTATTGCTGATGGCAAGGTTTGCCTGCCCTGCCTGTCGGAATGACCAGAACGGACCCAGCTCTCTTGGCGGTCCGCAAAGATGGGTCACAGATGGTCCCGGGCGCTGCGCAGGATATTCAGCACGACCTGCAGCTTCCCGATGACGGCCTCACCCAGAACGAAGGGATAGGGATCCGTGATGCCCATGGAGCGATTGAGTTCGTTGAGCGACTCCGCCAGTGGCAGCCAGGATTTCACGAGGACCTGGAAATCCTCGTCAACATAGGGGTCTGCGAGGTTCTGCAGGGTCAGCCCTTCTGGTGCCAGCGGCAGTGATGTTGCGGTGTCCACTGTTGCGAGGATGAGAAGGAGGTGCGCAAAGGTCTCCGCCCAGTCTTCCCAGGGATGCGATGACGCATAGGCGCTGATGTAGTTCTGCGACCAGTTGTTTGGTGGCCCCTGCCAATAATGACGCTGCACAGATTGAGTGTAGTTCACCCGTTCGTCGCCAAAGACTGACCGGCAGGTGGCCAGATGCGGGCCATCGCGCACCAGACGATCCCAGTAATAGTGACCGATCTCGTGGCGGAAGTGGCCGAGCAGCGTCCGGTAGGGCTCGTAGAGACGGGCGCGATGGAACTCGCGCGTGGCGTCATCGGCTTCCGATATGTCGATGGTCACGACGCCATCCAGATGGCTCATGACGACGGGGGCTGTCACAGCCGTCAGGAAGTCGAAGACAATCCCGCCCGCATATTTCGTCCGCGGAACCACCGGTAGCCGCAGTCGCAGCATGTCATAGACGAGCCGATGTTTTGCCGATTCGATTTTCCGCCAGCGGCGCAGGTTGTCGGGAACCGACAGGTCCGGGATCGTTCGGTTGAGTTCGCAGGCAATGCAGAAGCGCGTCCAGGACTCCGTCACGCACCAGTTGCAGGTCCCGAATGCGCGGTTTGCGCAGGGACGGTGCAGCTTTTCGAGTCGCAGGCTGACGGGCGAGAAGGCAACGGCCTCCCCACAGGTCTCACAGGTCACATTTTCGAAATAGAGCCGGGCATCGCAGCTGGGGCAGGAAAATTTGCGCATATTTGCGCAACGTAGCACAGGCCAAACGGTTCCGCCTCAAGCCTTGACCGGGATCACGTCGACCGTCACCGTAAGCCTTTGGCGACCTGAGCCCACGAGGGTGCCATCCACCGGCGACACATCCGCATAATCGCGGCCCAGCGCCACCACGAGATGGTCATTCCCGATGAGAATGGCATTGGTGGGGTCTAGCCCGAGCCAGCCGAATTCCATTCCGCACCACACCGAGACCCAGGCGTGGGACGCGTCGGCGCCCTCCAGCCGTGGCTTTCCCGGTGGCGGAATGGTGCGGATATAGCCGCTGACATAGAGCGCCGGGAGCCCAAGGCCGCGCAGGCCCGCGATCATGATATGGGCGAAGTCCTGACACACGCCGCCCTTTTTCTCGAAGGCCTCGGCCAGGGGCGTCGTGACCGCCGTCGCGGTGGGGTCGTAACGGAAATCGTCCTTGATGCGGGACATCAGTTCGCTGGCGGCCTCCAGGATTGGCCGCCCCGGTGTGAAGCTCTCGCGCGCATATTCGGTTGCCGGTTCAAACAGGGGAACAAGCCGGCTGGGAAACAGCCCGTGGACGGGCGAAAGCGCCACCAATGACTGTGCTGCAGCCGCCTCTCGCTGCACATCTTCCCAGGCGGGTGTCAGCGCAGGCGCCGGGGTTTCTGGCCGGTCGACCTCCATGCGGGCGAGCGCTGCGACCCGCAGGTCCCTGTGTGGCGTCTCGATCTGGGCATGAACAACGCGGTTTCCGAAGAAATCCAGATGCTCGTTGCGCACGGCCGGGGCAGGGGCAATGTCGAGGCCGCTGTCGATCACGGTCTGCCCAATCTCGCTGCGCGGCAGCAGGCGCATGGCACAGCGTGCCGTGGCGACCGTGGACTCGTAACGATAGGTCGTGACGTGCCGGACTTCGTAGATCATGTGTAACTCGTTGGCTTCTCGGCCTTGAGACCATGCACCCCACGCAGGAAGTAACGGGCGGCGATCGCATCTGCGAGGCTGGTGAGACGCTGCTCGAAGGCCAGAATTTTCTGGACGTCGATTTCCTCAGCTGCAGTCACGGACAGGTCGGCCGTGAGGCGCGTGGTGAGCCGCTGAGGCGCTTCGGGAATGCCATCCTCCTGCAGCACAGGCAGCGAGGCGAGATGCTCGGCGACCCTCGCCACCTGAAAGGCGACTGACCTTGGGTTGAACGGATCGAGAAGCGCCATATCCTGCACCGGTGCTCGGGCGACGCCAACGAGGTAGCGCGAGCGATAGGTGATCTGCGAGTCGATGATGTCGAGAATGACGTCGAGGCTTTCGGCCGTCGCATCCCGATCGGCAAATTGGCGGGTGAAGCGGCAGGTGTTGATGCCACGCTCGATGCGACGACCCATGTCGAGGAAGTTCCAGCCGGCGACGCGATTGACGTTCTCGCTGATGAGCCCGGACATGGCAGCAAGCGTGTGCAACGCGCGTTCTGCAACGTCCTGAATTTCTGCTTCTGTTGGCGACTTGGGCAGGGGCCGCTCCACGCGGGTCTGCAAGCGCCCGACGAGCTGCCAGACATCCTGCGACAGCCGTTCGCGGATCACCGAGGCCGCGCGGCGCGAGGCCCTTGCGATGGAGATTGCCGATCCGTAGCTGTCTTCGTCCTTGAGGGCCGCGAGCGCCATTTCCAGCGGCGTCGCATCGACCATTTCGGCAGGCACCGCGCCCCAGGCCATCAGCAGTTTTTGCAGACGCTCGATCGCTGCTGCGGATTCGCTCCCGGGAGCGGAATCGATCACGCGGTTGCAAAGGCTGCGCACGACACGAAGTGTCGCCTCGGCGCGTTCCAGATAACGACCAAGCCAGAAAAGATTGTCGGCAGCCCGGCTCGGCAGGTTTCCTAGGAGCCGCAGGACGTGGACATTCTCGGATTCCGGCAGCAGGGTCGACATCTCGACAGGCTTGTCAGCAAGCACCCAAACGTCGGCGGACTGGGTGCCAACACCCATCGAGACAGCGCGAACATCATCGCCATTGCCGATGCGGCAGAAGCCGCCCGGCATGATGCGCCAGCCATCCGGTGTCGCTGCCGCGAAGACACGCAGCACGAAGGGGCGGGGGCTCAGCTTGCCGTCCTCCCACGTGGGCGTCGTGGACAGGCGCACGATCTCCTGGCCCACATAGTCCATGCCGCGTTCGCGGATGAGGTGGGTCAGGCGTTCGCGCTCGGACTTGGAAAGTTCCGACCCGAGCACGAGGCGCTTGTTGCCAAAGCCCGGAACGGTCTCGGTGAAGGCCCCGGAAATGGCGAGATCATCGAGACTGTCGAGAACCTTCTCACGCTCGTTGGCCTGCCCGCACCACCATGTGGCGATGTTGGGCATATGCAGCTCTTCGCCAAGCACACGGCGGGCAAGGGTCGGCATGAAGCTCAGAAGGGCCTGGCTCTCGACCACGCCCGTTCCCGGCATGTTGCCGATGGCGACGGAGCCTTGCCGCAGGGCCTCGATCATGCCCGGGACACCGAGTTGGGACGCCGCGTTCAGTTCGAGAGGGTCGCACCAATCGGAGTCGACCCGCCGCCAGATGACGTCGGCGCGCTTGAGGCCGGCGATGGTGCGCACGTGGATGCGGTTCTCGCTCTCGACGAGATCGTCACCTTCCACCAGCAGAAGACCCAGATATCGGGCGAGATAGGCCTGCTCGAAATAGGTCTGGCTGAAGGGGCCGGCGGTGAGCAGGCAGATGCGTGGCTCCGTGCGTTCTGAAGCGGCGGCAAGGCCGGCGCGCAGCTCGCGAAAGAAGGGCGCCAGCCGCTCCACGTTCATGTCGCGATAGAGGTTCGCAAAGGCGCGCGAGATGACGAGGCGGCTTTCCAGCGCATAGCCGGTGCCAGAGGGGGCCTGGGCTCGGTCTCCAAGCACCCACCAGCGCCCATCCGGGCCGCGGGCGATGTCGGCAGCATAGACATGCAACCAGTGACCATCGCGAGGCTTGATGCCCTGCATGGGCCGTAGATATTCCGGTGAGCCTGCGACAGCGGCGGCGGGCAGGGCGCCATCACTGACAAGCGCGGCATCGCCATAAAGGTCGGTCAGCACCCGGTCGAGCAGTTCGGCGCGCTGGGCGATCCCGGCGCTGATGTCGCGCCATTCCGCCCCGGAGATCAGCAGGGGCAGGCGACTGAGCGGCCAGGTACGGTCGTTTGTTTCGCCATAGACCCTGTAGGAAATGCCCATGTCCCGGATGCGCCTGTCGGCGGCCCCGAACCTCTGTTCCATTTCCTCCTGGCCGATGCGGCCAAGTGCAGTCAGATAGCGAAGCCAATGGGCGCGCGGCTGCCCATCCTGCCCCATGAACTCGTCCGGAATTCCAGGCAGCGGCTCGTAGCCGCTGGCCCAGGCGTCGACGCGATTGGGAGCAGGTTGGCTGCGCTTCAGGCCCGGCCGTTCACCAGCCAATGTTCCTCCGCAAGTCTAGGGTCAGTGGGAATTCACCGGGTAATTCCTCACGCGGCGGGTCGACTCGGCCCGGAGTATGGCCGTGATCCTGGAAACGTGCCAGCCGGCGCGCCTCCGCTTCGTAACTATTCACCGGGAAGGTGTCGTAGCTGCGACCACCAGGATGGGCCACGTTATAGACGCAGCCCCCCAGCGACCGCCGGCTCCAGGTGTCGATCACGTCAAAGGTCAGCGGCG
>CAISZN010000063.1 GCA_903889985.1 uncultured Hyphomicrobiales bacterium
ACCACATCAGCGACCGTCTTGCTGATGATGAGGCGCAGGTCCTCCGGCAGGCCGGGCGGGCCGAACAGGCCGAGCCATCCCGACAGGACGAAATTGTCGATGCCGGCCTCCTTCATGGTTGGCACATCCGGCGCCTCGCGGGCGCGCTCACGGCTCAAGGTTGCGAGCACCTTCACCCGGTCCGTGCCCATGTGGCCCAGCATGGTGGGCAGGCTTGCCATATAGGCATCCACGTGTCCGGCCACGAGGTCGTTGATGGCAGGAGCCGCGCCCGTGAAAGGCACATGGATCGCCTCGATGCCGACCTGGCGAATGAAATATTCCATGCCGATGTGGGGCGTGCTGCCCAGGCCGGGCGAGGCGTAGGTGATCGGCGCCTTGGCGGTCTTCGCATAGTCCACGAAGTCCTTCACGGTCTTCACGGGGAGGGAGCCGCGCACGGTCAGGATGTAGTCGGCCTCCACCACCTGCGCGACGGGGGCGTAGTCCTTCACCGGGCTGAAGCGGAAGTTCTTGTCCAGCGCCGGCGGCAGGCCGATGCCGCCGTCGTTGTTGGTCAGAAGCGTGTAGCCGTCCGGTGCCGCGCGGGAGAGTTCTCCAAGGGCCATCTGGCCATTGCCACCCGCGCGATTGAGCACGACCACTGTCTGGCCCGTTCGTTCACGCAGTCCATCTGCGACAATGCGCGTCACCACGTCGATGTAGCCGCCTGCGGGATAGGGAACGACGAGATTGATCTGCCGGTCTGGCCAGACGATCTGGGCGGAGGCGGAGTGACTGAGGATCGTGCCGGCCGTGCCGACAGCGAGGGCGCCAAACTGGCGGCGCGAGAGTGCTACCGCAGGGGTGCGCAGGGACGCAGGCGATTCGTGCGCCTCAGCACCGCGGACGCTCCCGTCCACAGCGCGTCCACGATGCTCCGTCATGGTTCCTCCCTCAGCGAAGCGGCCGCGATGATCTCGCCATCCGCGGTTCGGCCTTCTATTCGGCCTTGATGTTATTGTTGACGATGACGTCACGCCAGCGGGCGCTGTCAGTGACCATGCGGGCCTGCGCCTCTTCCGGGCTGCTGAGCACGGCCGTGGCATGCAGTTCCTGCAGGCGCCTGGCGGCTTCCGGCTCCTGGAAAGCCTCGCGGATTCCATTGGCGAGCTTGGTGCGGATCTCCAGTGGTGTGTCCGGCGGGGCAGCAATGGCAAACCAGCTGTCGGTCACGAAGCCTGGCCAGATTTCCTGCAGGGCGGGGACATCCGGGAAGGAGGCATCGCGCTTCTCGCTGCCCATGCCGATGGCCTTCAGCTTGCCGGCCTGCAGGTGCGGGAAGGCATCCAGCATGTTCACGAAGGCAAAGTCGAGGCGGCCGGCGAGGAAGTCGGTGAGCACCTCAGAGGTCCCCTTGAAGGGCACATGGATGAAATTCGCGCCGATCTTCGATTTCAGCATCTCGGCCGAGAGATGCAGCGTGCTGCCGGTTCCCGTCGACCCGTAGACCAGACCATCCGCTTTGCCTTTTGCGAGCTTGATGAAGTCCTGAATGGTGTTCACGCCAAGATCAGGACGCACGATCAGCACATTCGGGGTGCTGACCATGACGGTGACGGCTGCGAATTTCGTCGGGTCATAGCGCAGGCCTGAGAACAGATGCTGGTTGAGCGAGAAGGGTGGAGGTGGCGCCGACAGCAGCGTGTAGCCATCGGGCTTGGCGCGGGCAACGAATTCCGCCCCAATGTTTTGCGAGCCGCCAGGGCGATTCTCGACAATGAAGGGCTGCTTCCAGTCGTTCTGCAGTTTGGCGCCGAAAATGCGCGCCAGAAAATCCGGAGCGCTGCCGGGTGGCACGGGAACGACGATCTTGACGGTCTGCGATGGATAGACGTCCTGGGCCAGTGCAGGCTCCATCGAATGCACAGCGAGGAAGGCTGCCATCGACACAAGGAATGCAACCCCAGTCGGGCAGCCGCCAGTTCTACAGCGCATTTATGAACTCCCCCCATGCGTTTTGGGGCGAGTGTAGCTGCCGGCTCTTCAAATCGCCACCGGTTGAATTTTCACTGTTCCTGTTGCCGCCAGAGGTCATCTGCCATTAAGCTTCAGCGTCAAGGGTTCTGCGAGGGCGATCTGAATGAGCTTTTTTGAAGACCTCCTGAAACGTGCCGCCCCAGAAGTGGAAAGTGCCGGGCCTCTGGCATCGGCTGTTGGCTCGGTGATTCTGGGCGAGATCTTTCAGCATGGCGTTGCCTCGACCCCGGCCGCGCCCGGTGCGACGCCGGATCAATCGGCACTGACCCAAGGGCTCGGGGGCCTGATATCCAAGCTCGATCAGGCCGGTCTGGGGGATGTTGCGCGGTCATGGATCGCCAATGGTGCAAACCAGCCTATCGATGCCAACAAGCTCGGCGCCGTGCTGGGGCAGGATGCCATCACGGTCCTGGCTGCCAAGACGGGATTGTCCTCCGACATGCTGCAGTCAGAACTTGCGAAATATTTGCCACTGGTGGTCGATCGCCTGACCCCGCACGGGCAGCTCCCATAAGCTCCGTCCAGCTCGAATCCGTCCTGGCGAACACAATAAAAAGGGCCGCTGAAGAGCGGCCCTTTTTATTGGAAAGTCTGTCAGCAGGCCGACGTCAGATCTTCAGGGCGGCGCGCACTTCACGCAGCTGTTCGAGCTTCTCGTTGGCGAGGCGGCGGGCTTCGTCGGACTTGGCGTCGGCGACATCTTCGCCCGCGTCCTTGATCTGCAGCTCAATCCGGGCGGCATCGAGCTCTTCCACCGGAATTGCCTGCTCGGCAAGGATTGTCAGACCCGTCGGCGACACATCGGCAAAGCCACCGCGCACGAAGAGGCGCTGTGTCTTGCTGGCGCTCTCGGCAATCTCGACGATGCCGGGCTTGAGGGTCGACATCAGCGGCGCGTGATCCTTGAGCACGGTGAACGCGCCCTCGGTGCCGGGAACGACCACGGACTCAACCTGCCCTGAGAACATCAGGCGCTCGGGCGAGACGAGTTCGAAGGAGAAGGCGGCCATCTTAGATCTCCGAAACCGAAAAGCCTTCCTGTCAGGGAAGGCGCCCGGGGCGCAACGTCATGCGCGCCCCGGAGAAGCATGGAACTGCGATCAGGCTGCCTCGGCAGCCAGACGCTGGGCCTTCTCGACCGCCTCTTCGATGGTGCCGACCATGTAGAAGGCGGCCTCCGGGAGGTGATCGTACTTGCCTTCGACGAGGCCCTTGAAGCCCTTGATCGTGTCGGCGAGCGACACGAGCTTGCCGGGCGAGCCGGTGAAGATTTCGGCCACGTGGAAGGGCTGCGACAGGAAGCGCTCGATCTTGCGGGCGCGGGCCACGGTGAGCTTGTCCTCTTCGGACAGCTCGTCCATGCCCAGGATCGCGATGATGTCCTGCAGCGACTTGTAGCGCTGCAGCGTCTGCTGGACCTGGCGGGCGATGTTGTAGTGCTCCTCACCGACAACCAGCGGGGAGAGCATGCGCGAGGTCGAGTCGAGCGGATCCACCGCCGGGTAGATGCCCTTTTCCGCGATGGAGCGCGACAGCACGGTCGTGGCGTCCAAGTGGGCGAAGGATGTGGCAGGCGCCGGATCGGTCAAGTCGTCGGCGGGCACGTAAATGGCCTGCACCGAGGTGATCGAACCCTTGGTGGTGGTGGTGATGCGTTCCTGCAGGGCGCCCATGTCGGTCGCCAGCGTCGGCTGATAGCCCACCGCCGAAGGAATGCGGCCCAGAAGCGCCGACACTTCCGAACCCGCCTGGGTGAAGCGGAAGATGTTGTCCACGAAGAAGAGCACGTCCTGGCCCTTGTCGCGGAAGTCTTCCGCAACGGTCAGGCCGGTCAGGGCCACGCGAGCGCGGGCGCCCGGGGGCTCGTTCATCTGGCCGTACACGAGGGCGCACTTGGAACCAGCGCCGCCACCCTTCTGGTTGACGCCGCCCTCGATCATCTCGTGATAGAGGTCGTTGCCTTCGCGGGTGCGCTCGCCGACGCCGGCGAACACGGAGTAACCACCGTGGGCCTTCGCGACGTTGTTGATGAGTTCCATGATGAGCACGGTCTTGCCGACGCCCGCGCCGCCGAACAGGCCGATCTTGCCGCCCTTGGCGTAGGGAGCGAGCAGGTCGACGACCTTGATGCCCGTCTCGAGGATCTGTGCGTCGGTGGCCTGCTCAGCGTAGCTGGGAGCCGGCTGATGGATGGCGCGGCGGGCATCGGTGGGCACCGGGCCGGCTTCGTCCACCGGCTCGCCGATGACGTTGATGATGCGGCCGAGGCAGGCGTCGCCCACCGGGACCATGATCGGAGCGCCCGTATCGGTGACGACCTGGCCGCGGGTCAGGCCTTCCGAGGTGTCCATGGCGATGCAGCGCACCGAGCTCTCACCCAGATGCTGGGCCACTTCGAGAACAAGGCGGTTGCCCTGGTTCGAGGTCTCGAGTGCGTTCAGGATTTCCGGCAGGTGGCCTTCAAACTTGACGTCAACGACAGCGCCGATGACCTGCGTGATGCGGCCGATGGAAGTGTTTGCGGTGGACATGATGGTCGTCCTCTCGACTTGCGGTCAGAGCGCTTCGGCGCCCGAGATGATTTCGATGAGTTCTTTGGTGATCATTGCCTGACGCGACCGGTTATAGAGCAGCGTCTGTTTCTTGATCATGTCGCCAGCATTGCGCGTGGCGTTGTCCATGGCGCTCATGCGGGCGCCCTGTTCCGACGCGGCGTTCTCGAGGAGCGCGCGGAAGACCTGGACAGAGATGTTGCGCGGCAGGAGCGTGGTGAGGATGTCACCTTCTTCCGGCTCGTATTCATAAGAAGCCTGCGGACCGGCGGACGATGCCTTCGCGGGGATCTCGGCAGGAATGACCTGCTGGATCGTCGGGATCTGGGCAATCACCGAACGGAACTTCGAGAAGAACAGCGTGCAGACGTCGAACTCACCAGCTTCGAAAAGCGAGATGAGCTTCTTGCCGATGGCATCCGCATTCACAAAGCCCAGCGTGCGCACGGAGCGCAGCTCGATGAGCTCGATGATGTTGCGCTCGAACTGGCGGCGGAGCTGGTCGTAACCCTTCTTGCCGACGCAGAGGATCTTGACCGTCTTGCCCTGCTGCAGCAGCGAGGTGGCGCGCTCGCGGGCGAGACGCACGATGGAGGAGTTGAACGCGCCGCAGAGGCCGCGCTCGGCCGTGCAGACGACGAGCAGGTGCACGTCGCTCTTGCCGTTGCCGGCGAGCAGCGCAGGCGCCTGTGAGCCCGCGCCGATGCCGGCAGCGAGATTGGCAAGCACCGTCTCCATGCGCTCGGCATAGGGACGCGCCGCCTCAGCCGCGCTCTGGGCGCGACGGAGCTTGGCCGCCGCGACCATTTGCATGGCCTTGGTAATCTTCTGCGTCGCCTTCACGGTGGCGATGCGATTACGCAGATCCTTCAACGAGGGCATGGCTCGTCCGCTCTGGTGTGGTTGGGGCTATTGGCGATCAGGCGAAGGACTTCGCAAAACCGTCGACGATGCCCTTGAGCTTGGCTGCATCCGCGTCCGACAGGTCCTTCGAGTCGCGGATGGAGTTGAGAAGATCCACATTCGAGGTGCGCAGCAGCGTCAGCAGCCCGTCCTCGAAGGCGCGAACCCGGCTGACCGGGATGTTATCGAGATAACCGTTCACGCCGGCGTAGATCACGCAGCACTGCTCTTCCATCTTCAGCGGCGAGAACTGCGGCTGCTTCAGGAGCTCAGTCAGGCGCGAACCACGGTTCAGGAGACGCTGGGTCACAGCGTCGAGATCCGAACCGAACTGCGCGAAGGCGGCCATTTCACGATACTGGGCGAGCTCGCCCTTGATCTTGCCGGCGACCTTCTTGGTGGCCTTGGTCTGCGCGGAGGACCCCACGCGTGACACGGACAGGCCGACGTTCACCGCAGGGCGGATGCCCTGGAAGAACAGATCCGTCTCAAGGAAGATCTGGCCGTCGGTGATCGAGATCACGTTGGTGGGGATGTAGGCCGACACGTCGTTGGCCTGGGTCTCAATGACCGGCAGGGCGGTCAGCGAGCCGGCGCCATTGGCGTCCGAGAGCTTCGCGGCGCGCTCGAGCAGGCGGCTGTGCAGATAGAACACGTCGCCGGGATAGGCTTCGCGGCCCGGCGGGCGACGCAGCAGCAGCGACATCTGGCGATAGGCGACGGCCTGCTTGGACAGATCGTCATAGATGATGACCGCGTGCATGCCGTTGTCGCGGAAGAACTCGCCCATGGCGCAGCCCGAGAAGGGCGCCAGGAACTGCATCGGCGCCGGATCGGAAGCGGTGGCCGCCACGACGATGGAGTAGTCGAGCGCGCCGCGCTCCTCCAGCACCTTCACGAACTGCGCGACGGTCGAACGCTTCTGGCCGATCGCGACATAGACGCAATACAGCTTCTGGTTCTCGTCGGTGCTCGTGTTGAGCGCCTTCTGGTTGAGGATCGTGTCGAGCGCGATGGCGGTCTTGCCGGTCTGGCGATCGCCGATGATCAGTTCGCGCTGGCCGCGGCC
>CAISZN010000064.1 GCA_903889985.1 uncultured Hyphomicrobiales bacterium
CCTTGATGAAAAACTTCATCCTGCCGAGGAATTGATCATTCTCTATCACGAACGCTGGGAACACGAACTGGTCTACGACGAGCAGAAAACGCATCAAGACCCACGGCGTGCAACCAAGCCGTCACACCTGAGGAGCGAGACGCCAGCTGGCGTGAAGCAGGAGCTTTACACGCTATCGCTGGGGCATTTCGTGATTCGATCGCTGATGTTCAGCGCGGCCGAATCCGTGGACATTGATCCTGATCGTCTGTCGTTCACTGGATGCTTCCAAATACTCAAGTGCCGGTTGCCAGAATGCGATGGTTTGACGCCACAATCCATCGCCGCTTGGTACGAAGCGTTGCTCTGGGAAATGCAAAGCGAACGCATCGACCCCCGCCGCAACCGGATCAGTCCACGTGTGATTAAGCGAAAGATATCACAATGGAACAAGAAGCGTCCAGTGCACATAAGACAGTCGCCCCTGAAGAAAACCTTTAGAGAGACTATAGTTATGACTCATTAAACGGTATTGGGCTTAGCCTGCTAACTATGTATCCTTATCCTTTGACTCTTTCCAGTGTCTAACCACGGCTCTATGGATATGTCTGTCATTTGGATACACACCATGTCGTAGATACAGATGTGGTACGTTCCACTGTTTTTCTTCTCCATCTGATAGGAGACCGCGAATTGGGAATGTTCAAGTTCTTTTTCGGGCAAGACAATAAGTCAAAGGCACAACGAGATCAGTACCGGCCTTCCACAATGGGAAAGAACATTATCAGCCCACTCAATACTTATGGGACTTGTTTTTCCTGCGATGGGAGCGGATCAAAAACTCTGGAATGCACAGTGTGCCACGGCAGGGGAACTCATTCCGGCCATTGTCGGGGGTGTCATGGAAGTGGGCGCTTTGAGTTGCCGGGTAAGCCTTGTTTTACCTGCGAGGGGTCGAGCCAGAAGTTCGGGAATCCTTGCCGTAAATGTGGAGGAACGGGAAACTTCAAGCCGGCTGTTTCTCAAGCATGCTGGAAGTGCAACGGCACAGGCGAATTCTCGTCAAGTTGTCGCAAATGCAATGGGCTGGGATCCTTCACCGTCACATGCAAGAAGTGCAGTGGATCAGGTTGGCACAAATTCGGAAGGTAGGATCTACAGAACATAACATGATTGCAAGATGGTTACAGCCATCTTGAAACAAAGCTGGCTGACGCCCGCAAGTCCACGAGTGGGAACCTGTGGTGAAACGGGTGCTTGGTATGGGCCCTATCCACCACACTGATAATTCGGAGAGGGTTCTGATGGTTCGGATTGGCCGCGTCTCTTTATGAGAATCAACGGAAAACCTCGGATTCACAGATCTAGTTGCCCACCAGTTGTATGGCGAGATTCGCCGACTTGGTCCGGCGCACCATGTTGGCTGTCCCTGTCCCTCCCGGTAACGCCAGTACCAGATCTGGGTTCGCCAGAAGCATTGCCTTACTGTTCATCAGACCAGAGCCCCTTCAATGGAGTTCCCAGTTTGGCTTGTAAACTTCCACCGCAACGTTATTGTCTGTTACCCAGGCACCTGCCAGACGATCTGCGCCGACTGCCGCGCCATGAATCAGGCCCCTGATCGGTGTTCTGTCGTGAATTCCATTCAGGATTGATGAGACAAGAGCGTGGCCGATGAAGCCGCGGCCACCGGTCACAAGAACTCGCATGGGATTCTCCGGATTGTTGGTCTGCGCTTCATATAACGAATCTTCACCGCGTATTGGACTTTTATTATTGAATCATCCGAAGATCTCTCAATCGACGCTTCTCGTTCTATCGTTCAAGATTGCATGTTAGTAACGTTACGTATGAACATGTATTGGCCTCGTCTCGAATAAAATACTACCCAAAGCGTAAATAAAGACTCGCCATCTGCAAATCAATTCGATCTCGGAGTCTTGTCCAACGAACTGGGCGAGCTTATCTATTCAAGATCGCAGGCGGACCAGTTCGGCAAGCGTGGACCGGCAGGACAAGGTGATTTGTCGGAAGCCCAGGCTCAATGCGTCGGTTTCGCAAAGCCGCGACCAGTACCGAAGGGCGTGCTGCGCCGCATCATGCCAGAGGTGCAGGTTCAAAGCTGTCGGCGGTCGCGGGACGAACTGCCGTTCGACCAGGTTGGCGTCTTTGGGTGCAAATACCATCGGCAACATGTCGTACACAGGGGTCAGAGTCAGACGTAATGGCCGCGAATCCTCGGTGAAGAAGCACAGGTTGCCGAAGTGCCGGTCGGTGTTGCCAATGAGATCGCCGAAGGTATCCAGCCAAATCATCCGCTCGGCTTGTGCGGCCTCCATGCTCAAATCAGGCTCGTCCAGCATGCGTTGAGCAGCCCGGCTCCAGTTATCAAAATCATGCCCCAGGTAGTGGCAGTTGATCGCGTAAAGCGAGATCACCCCACGCCGGCCCAGCCGGTTGACGCGGTCAAACCTTTCCACCTCAAGGTATCGAGACCCCTCCAGGTCGAACCAATCCGAGTGAGGCACGGGCACCCCAGTTTCACGCAGAATCTGCAGAGCCACGTGCTCGCAGATCAGCAAATCACGCCAGCGGTCAGCGGCTGAACCATCGCCGCTGGCAAACTTCACCAGCAGGTTGCGTCCTTCGGAATGAACGGCGAACTTGGGATGCTCACCGCCGGCTGAGGAACCAGGTTGACCGCCCAAGGCACGCAGAGCGTGGGCCGCGTAGTCTCCCCGGGTGAAGGACTGCGGTTGAGACCGGAGGAATCGGTCGACCGATTCCTCACCAATGATCAGGTTGCCAACGCAATCCTCGCCACGCTTTGCCAGCGCGATCAGCTGATGGTCATCGCTCCAGTCTGAGATACGGGATGGCAGAGCCAACTCAGGGTAAGCGGCCGGAAACCCCCTGCCGATGTAGCCTTGGGGGCGCATGTCCTCGACGAACGGTGGCAACCCGGCGTAGTACTGACCATCCCCGGAATCCCGTTCCAGCCAGTACCCCTGCTCCGCGAGAACATGCAAGACTCCGTACCGGTGAGGGGCGCCAGTCTCGTCCACGCGAAAGATCGGGACACGGTGGCCCAGGCCGTCGATCTCACGTGCTAGGCCGTAACGAGTCGCCACGCTCCGCCCGAATCGACATACTCGGGGCCCCGCATCCCGGATCAGACGCGACATCACGGGCTGAGAGATTCCCAGCGCACGTTGGATCTCATCCCCCCGCAGCAGTCCCCGCGTTCTCAAAATCTGGAAGAGTCGATCGAGCCTGTTCACACCCTCACCCTGAATAGCTTTACGAATAGCTTTTTAGATCCTGGCGATTTATTTTAATGAGAATTTGGTGAAAAGACATCCCTAGACTGAGAATAGCTAGATGAATCACGATTGTGTGATCAACCAGGATCAGCGATGCTCCTGAAGGGCTCGGTTGTTAGAGATCGTGAACCTGAGGGCAAGAGACCGGAATGATGGATGACTTCGCAACTGACCTCTCCCTGACTGAGTCCGGAAGCACACAGACGCAAGATGATGCCCTGGAAGGCATCTTGGACGAAGCGGCTGCGCCGCGGGGTTTATGGTGTGGACAGGGTGAATCGTTTGGTCCCTGCCGTGGCGATTGATTGATTCCGGTTGATACCCTGGGATTTCCAGCCAGAGGGGCTGGTTTTCATTGCTTCAAGCACCC